>NZ_JBBEGC010000022.1:0-85478 GCF_037401995.1 Saccharothrix sp. CCNWYY140 | reverse complement strand
TCGGGCAGGCCATACGGTGGGGGAACCGAGGCCCTCCACTTGTAGGTAACACCTACCGCGCGCTCCGCGCGCGAACACCGCGCTGCGCGCGGGAAAAGCCGTGCTGCGCGCGGGAAGAGCGCGCAACGTGCGCTGAAAGCCGCGCGGCGAGCGCAGAAAAGCTGCGCTGCACGCAGGGGCCGAAAGGCCCCACGGCGGGCGGTTTTGTCGGTCCCCCGTGGGACAATGGAGACGGGGGCCGGAGGCCGCCCCGCGATCCCCATCCCCGCCCCCCGCACCACCAGCTAAGGGGTATGTGTCCAGCCGTGGGCCGCACGCCGGGCGCGTTGGGCGAAGGGCACCGCGATGTAGTTCGCCAACTCCAGCACCCCACCAGTCGTCCGATCCAACTCCCGGGCGAAGGCGGTGATATCTCGATCAGTCCGGTCCATCAGCCAGGCCAACAGCACGACCACCACGTCGGCCAGCACACCCACCTGGAACGGCATCTCATCACGGTTGCCGGCAGTGACCGCGTGCGCAAAGTCGGTCATCCCGCGCTCAGTCAACTCACGCGGACCAACCTCAATAGCACGCTTCATCGAGTCCACAACCAAGGGCACGACAGTAGCCCACGTAGAGCGTTCGGCGACCTCACAGATCAGCCCCCCGCACAGCGCGGTGGTCCACAAAGCCTCAGGGTCGTTGGCCCGCACGGCACCCACAGCCAAGTCAGGCAGCAGTTCTGCCCCCTGCGACCACAACCCCTTGGCCACCGACAGCTCCACAGCGTGCCGGTAGTGCTCCAAGGCCTTGACGTGGTCACCGCGCTGAGTCAGAACCCGACCCAGCTCATCGTGACAAGCGGCAACATCCGCCGGAGCCCCTCGACGCTCGGCCAGCGCCAGCCCGACCGCAGCGTAGTGCTGCGCGGTCTCCAGCTCGCCCAAATCCCGATGGCAGGCACCCAGCTCACGAACGGCGGCCAATTCAGCAGCGTCGTCGCCCTCGGCCCGGAACAGCTCGACGGCCGCCACGCCCGCCTCAATCGCCGCGTCCAAATCACCGAGCCGGTGATGGCGCAGGCACTCCTCCCACTTGAACTCGGCCTGCTTGCGCCGGTCCTCGAGTTCCACGGCAACCTCGTGGCCCTCCGCCGCGTAGCGCAGTGCCGTCTCGTGGTCGTCCCCGCTCAGCTCACCCAGCACGCCGATCGCCTCCACCAGCCGCGCGCGGGCGCCCCGGGTCCGGAACGCCTCGCGTGCCTCCAGCGCGGCCCGCCGCGCGTCCTCCGGTCTGTCCTGGCGCACCAGCAGGTGCGCCATGCGCAGCAACACGTCCGCTTGGTCCCGGCACGCGTCGCCCCGCTCCACACACTTCTCGAAGTCCGCGAGTGCGGCGTCGTATTCCCCGCGTTCCTCGTGGGCGCGGCCGGTCAGTTCGTGGCGCAGTGCACGGCGGGGTGCGGCCTCCTCCTCGGGCAGGTCCAGGTCGTCCAGGGCGGTGTCGACGCGGTCGGCCAGGGTCGGGTCGCCGCCCAGTGCCAGTTCGGCCAGCAGGACGTCCACATAGGACGGTGTGTCGGCGGCTCCGCGGCGCTCGGCGGTGCGGCGCAGGGCGGTGATCTCGCGGTGCAGCACGCCGGCCGGCGGTTCGGGGCACGTGCGCGCGACGCGGCCCAGCAGGTCGGCTTCGGCCAGGGCTGCCTCGCCGTCGGTGGTGGACCGGTCCCGCCACTCGTCCAGGCGGCCGTTGACCGTGCCCAGGTACAGGTAGGACCGTTCGATGCCGCCGGGGGTGCCGGTGTTGACCACGGCGTTGGCGGCGGGCACCTCCTCGGCGGTCAGGCGGTGCGCGACGGTGGCCGCGAAGCTGGTCGCCAGGCCCGGCGGGATGGTCCACAGCGTGCCGATGTAGCCGCGCGCGCCGGCGCGCAGGAACTCGCGGCCGACCTCGGTCCACGGGCGGCGGGAGTTGTTGACCACGATCGGGCGGTGCGCCAGCGGGGGGATCTCGGACAGCGGCTGGTCGCCCAGCACGATGCCGTCGTCTTCGTCGTGGGTGTTGAAGAAGACCAGTTCGACGGGCAGGTCGCGGGCGAGGGCGGCCAGGGCCTCCGGGGAGGCGTCCGCGCCGGACAGCACCAGCGGGTGGGTGAAGTGCCCGACGCTCGACCCGTCCGCCTCGGGCGGCGCGGTGGTGTCGAAGAGCAGGCTGAACGCGCCGGGTTCGCGGGCGGCGCCCTCCCCGTACAGCTCGGTCAGGACGACCAGGGTCGGGTCGGCGGCGACGTGCCCGATGGGTTTGCGGGTCCAGTTCGCGTCGTCGGTGCGCACGAACGTGTAGGGCAGGCCGGTGGTGAACGCGGTCAGCCGCCGGTCGCCGACCGCGTGCACGACCCGCGCCGGGACCTGGGCGGTGACGACGGCTTCCAGCGCGGCGAACGGGTCGTGGTCGCCGGCGGACAGGTAGCGCCACAGGGCTTCGACGAACCCGATGCCCTTGACGGCGTCGCCGATGGCGCGGGCGGCGGCGGTGACCCGGTCCTGCTCCTCGGCGACGACCCGGTGGACCTCGGTCAGGTCGGGGACGGGCGCGGTGACCAGCGTGGCTCTTCGGTGGTGCGCGTACTGGGCGGCGACCAGGGTGTGGGCGGCGCCGGTGTCCTCCACCAGGACGGCTTCGTCGGTGTCCGGCTCGTCGAGCTCGGGCAGCGGTGCGGAATCGACGAACCGCAGCGGGCGACCGGTGCGCAGGGCCGCGTGCAGGGCTTCCACCTCGGACCCCGGCGGGGCGTCCAGGACGTCGGGGTCGCCTTCGCGCAGCGCCCGCCACGCGGTGTCGGTCAGGTCGTCATCATCCGGGGACAGGTGGACAAGATCCAAGTCGTCCAGCAGGTCGCCGTCGTAGTCGCACAGCACGACCGCACGCCGCACGCCGGTTCGCTGGAGCAAGTCGGCCAGCCGCTGGTCGAGGCGCGGGTCTGGGTCCTCGACCACCAGCAGCGGCGCGAACCCGGGCAGGCAGGACAGCACGACCGCCGCCGCCCGCGTCTGGTCGGGCCGGCACACCACCGCCGTGTCCGCGACCCCGTAGACCGGCGCGCTGGTCACCGTGACGTGCAGCTCCGACTCGCCCGCCGGCAGCGCCACGCACACGCCGTCGTCCAGCGTCGTGCACGGCGAGGAGCCGCTGACGTGCAGCGACACGTGGTCCGACAGCGCGAACCGGACGCCGTCCTCGGTCTCGGTGCCGGGCGCGTCGACGGTCAGCCGCCACTCGGCGGGCGCGGGCAGGTCGAAGCGCTGCTTGAGCACGGTGCGGACGTGCCCGTCGCGGTGCTCGTCGACGAGCAGGTCGCGGGCGCCGGCCTCGGCGGTGAGCTGCTCGCTGACCGGCAGCGGCGGCTTGCGGTGCACGTCCAACAGGACGGCGCGCAACAGCCCCGCCTCGAAGCGGAACCGGATTCCGTGCGGGGCGCCGAGGTCCACTGGCTCACAACCCTTGCTGCGACGAGTCCACCGACAGATGTGGTGGCGCGCAGAAACTACGCCACCGCGGCGCTCCACTGGTACAACATCCCGCAGGTCAATGAGGTTGTTACACATCGTGCCGCGTGGATCACAGCCGCTGTCGCCGCGATCGACCGGATCAGGCGCCGGGGTGTTCGGAGCGGGCGGCGGGCATCCAGCGGACCCGGCGGTGCCTGCCCGCCACCTGGACCTGGTCCCGGCCCTGGCGCTTGGCCTCGTACAGCGCCGCGTCGGCCGCCGCGAGCAGGCCCTCGACGGTGTCCTCCGCGACCGACGGCCACACGGCGATGCCGATGCTCACGGTCAGCCCGTCCACCCGGCCGCCCACGGCGTCGTCGGCCACGACCTGGTGCACCTGCCGCCGGATGCGCTCGGCGATCGCCTCGGCCTCGGTCGGCTCGACCCCGGGCAGCAGGACCGCGAACTCCTCGCCGCCGAACCGGCCCACCGCGTCGCCCCGGCGCACCGCGCCCGACAGCGCCACGGCGATGCGGCGCAGCACGGCGTCACCGATCTGGTGACCGTGGGTGTCGTTGATGTCCTTGAAGTGGTCCACGTCGATCATGAACAGGCCCACGGTCGCGCCGGGCGGGCGGCGGCGCGTGCGGTCCAGTTCCAGCGACGCTTGCAGGTGCCACGCCTCCGCGTTGAGCAGGCCGGTCTTGGCGTCGGTCCGCGCGGCGAGCTCCAGCTGGTGGATCAGGACCGTGCGGTGCAGCGCGACGGCGGCCACGACCATCGGCAGCGCGAACCCCGGCCACCAGGCCACCGCCAGCGCGACGAACGAGCCCATCGCGAGCTGACCGGCCTCCAGCAGGTTGTCCGAGGCGGTGCCCACGGCGTCGCGCACCGACCGGGGCCGCACGGTCAGCAGGATCACGATCGCCACCAGCGCCGTGTTCACCAGCCACTGCGCCGTGCCCGCGCCGACCAGCCCGACGAAGTCCAGCCAGCCCGAGGGACGCCCCGACGCCAGGTGCTCGCGCAGCCCGGTCACGCCCGCCACCGCGCCGGCCGCCGTCGTGGCGAGGACCATCATGGAGGTGGTGAACACGTTCCGGTGCGGTGGCCGGGACGCGTCCCAGCGCCCCACCACCCACCAGCGGTGCGCGTACATGAGCACGACCAGCGCCACCGCGAGCAAGGGCGGCAGGACCAGGGCGCCGGCCAGCATCCAGATGCTGCACAGGTCGACGTGCGGCAGGTGGCTGTGGTCGCGCCGGATGCGCTCGATCCAGCGCGAGCTGTGCAGGTGCAGCGCGGCGCACGCCACCAGCACGCCGAACACCGGCCACGCGCCCGCCGGGACCGGCCACGCCGTGGTCGCCGCGATGGCGATCAGCGCCAGCAGATCCACCGACAGCACGTACACCAGGGCCTGCCGTGGCAGGGACCATAGTGACCAGCGCCGTTCGCCCGACGACGCTGACCGCGCTGTGTCCATGATTCCTCTAGACCGTCTAACTCGGACTGTGAACGCGTCCGAACGGACCGTCACAGTAATTGTGACCTGGGCGGATGTCAGCCGCTAGCGGGGTGACGCGACCCACAGGAGGTGATTGCGGTGCGCGACAAGATCTGGTGATCCTCCTTGCCGTCGACGAGCCGAGTCCCGAGGGGAGGTGCGCCGCCATGCGCGACAAGATCTGGTGATGCGCGGCCCGACGGTGCGGGCGCCGCGCCCCGGCCGCGGCCCCGCTCACCGCCTGACCAGCCATGCTTCTCCCAGCCACGCTTCACCCGCCCACCGCTCAGCTGCCCACCGCCCGGCTGCTCGACCCACCGCTCACCGCCGGACCAGCCACAGGCAGGCCAGTCCGGCTCCCGCGCCGCTGACGAGGAGGGCGGGCGCGAGTCCGGCGGTTTCCGCGAGGACGCCGCCGAGCAGCGCGCCCAGCGGCGCGGTGCCCCAGACGGTGGTGCGGATCGCCGCGTTCACCCGGCCGTGGAAGGCGGGTGGGGTGAGCCGGTAGCGGACCGGCACCTGGAGCACGTGGTAGACCTGCACGCCGAACCACATCACGGCGATGGCCAACGGGTGCAGCACCACACCGGCCGCGCCCAGTCCGGCGACGGCGATCGCCACCGGCATCACCCGTTCACCCAGCCGTGGCGCGACCAGCGCGCCCACGAGCCCTCCCGCCGCGCCGATGGCCAGCGTGACGCCGATCCGCCCTGGTGACAACCCTTCCCGGGTGAGGTGGAGCGGGAGCAGGGCGAGGAACGCGTTCACCCAGAAGACGTGCGTCGCGGTGCACAGCGTCACCTGGCGCAACAGGCGCTGGCCGAACACCAGCCGCACCCCGTCCAGCGCTCCCCCGGCCCGGTCGAGCGTGGCGCGCACGCGGATGCCCGCGAGGGTGGCGCCGGAGACCAGGAAGCTGAGGGCGTCGGCGAGCAGGGCGACGGGCGCGCCGACCACCGCGACCAGCCAGCCGGCGAGAGCGGGTCCGGCGATCTGCGCGGTGGACTGGCTGGTCTCCAACGCGCCCTGGGCCTTTGTCAGGCGGTCGGGCGGGACGACGAGCGGGACGAGGGCGAGCGTGCCGATGTCCCCGAACACCGCGAACGCCCCGGCGACGAACGCCACCCCGCACAGCAGCGGCACGGACAGCGCGCCGGCGGTATCGGCGAGCGGGACGACGGCCAGTGCGGCGGCTTGGCCGAGGGCACAGGCGACGAGCAGGGGGCGGCGGGGCAGGCGGTCGACCCAGACGCCGGCGGGCAGCCCCAGGACGAGGTAGGGCGCGCGGGCGCAGGCGGCGAGCAGGCCCATGTCCCACGCGGTCGCGCCGAGGGTGAGGGCGGCGACCAGCGGGAGGGCGAGCGCGGTGATCTGGGAGCCGACGAGCGAGACCGACTGGCCGGACCACAGCAGCAGGAACGCCCGTCGTGGGACGGTGCGGCCTCCGGCCCCCGGTTCCATTGTCCCACGAGGCACCGACAGTTCCGTCAGGCTTCGTCGGGCAAGGCGGTCGCGGAAACACGCGACCACAGCGCCGTGACGGCCCACGCCGCGACCACACCCACGGCCCCCGCCACGGCGATCGCGGTCCCGGCGGAGCCCACGGCCGTGGCCAGCACACCCCCGCCGGCCACGCCGATGCCCTGCGCCGCCACCAAGCCACTACGCGCGAACCCGAGCGCCTGACCGCGTTGGGCATCAGGGACCAAGCGCACGAAAGTGGCACCGGCGGTCACCTGATAGGCGCTGAACACGCCACTGAGGGCCAGCAGCGCGACCGCTCCGAAAAGACCCGGGTCAAGCCAATAACCCACCAAGGGCAACGCGGTGGCGACCGCCAGCAGGCCCAGCAGCCGCACCCTCCGCGAGGTCGGCAGCAACCGCAGCAGGACCGTGCCCAGCACCATGCCGGCCGGGTCCGCCGCCAACAGCAGCCCGACCCCCGCGGCGCCCACGCCGACCTCCGCCGAGAACGGCGCGGCCAGCCCCTCGGGCACGACGGTGAACAGCGCCAGCCACCCCAGCGCGACCAGCAGCCGCAACCGCCGGTCGCGCCACACCAGCACGGCACCCGCCCTGATCCTGAACCCGACCCGCGACACCGCCCCGGCCGCCGGGCGTGCGCGCAGGCCAAAGCGCAGCAGCACAGCGGACGCGGCGAAGGTGGCGGCGTCGGCCAGCAGCGCCCCCGAAGTCCCCAGCCACGCCACCACCAGGCCACCACCGGCGAACCCGAGCAGCAATCCAGCCTGATGGGTGATCAGGTGCACTGACTGCCCGGCCTCGTACCGGTCGCCCAGCACGGTCGGCAGCAGCGCCCCCTGGGCGGCGGCGAACGGCGGCTCAGCCAGCTGCGCGACCACGAGCAGCGCGGCGACCAGCGGCAACGGCACCCCTGGCACGGCCATCAAGGCCAGCAGCACCGCGCGCAGCACGTCGGCGGCGACCATCACGGTGCGGCGCGGGAACCGGTCGGCCAGCCCGCTCAGCAGCACGCCCGACACGAGCGCGGGCAGCATGGTCAACGCGTAGGTCAGGGCGGTCCAGGCGGCCGAGCCGGTGCGCTGGAACACCAGCACCGACAGCGCCACGCGGGCCAACTGGTCGCCGACGGTCGACAGCGCGGCGGCGCACCACAGCACCCGGAACTCGGGCACGGCGAACGCCGCCCGGAAACCCGTCCCCAATGCCCCTCCGATGAGTTTCCGCGAGCAGTCCGGTCATACGTGGTGCGGCGTGCGGCCCGGCACGTCACCGTACAAGCCCGGAGGTTGCGATGAGCGAGGTCCTGACGATGACGGTCGAGTTCACCAGGCAGACCGAGCGGTACCGGCACGAGCTGAGGGTCCACTGCTACCGGCTGCTCGGCTCGTTCGACGAGGCCGAGGACCTGGTGCAGGAGACGTTGCTCAGGGCGTGGCGCAGCCGTGACACCTTCGAGGGCCGCTCCACGTTCCGGGCGTGGCTGTACCGGATCGCGACCAACGCGTGCCTGGACGCGATCCACCGCCGTCCCGCGCACACGCCCGCCGCGGGCGAGCCGGTGCTGGACGTGCCGTGGCTCCAGCCCTACCCGGACGTCCTGCTGGACCAGGCGGCCGGTCCCGACGCCGAGGCGGTGGCGCGGGAGACGATCGAGCTGGCGTTCCTGGCGGCCCTCCAGCACCTGCCCGCCAAGCAGCGGGCCGTGCTGGTGCTGCGCGACGTGCTGGGGTGGCCGGCGGCGGAGACGGCCGAGCTGCTGGAGGACACCGTCCCGGCGGTGAACAGCGCCCTGCAACGCGCCCGCGTGACGCTGCGCAAGCACCTGCCGGAGCGGCGCACGGAGTGGTCGGCCGACCCTTCGGCGCAGGAACGGGCGGTGCTGCGGCGGTTCGTGGAGGCCACCGAGAAGGGCGACATGGCGGCCCTGGCGTCGGTGCTGCGCGAGGACGCCCTGTGGACCATGCCGCCGCAGCCGGAGTGGCACCGCGGCCGGGACGAGCTCATTGAGCTGTGGACGCCGATCATGGTCGGCCCCGAAGCGTTCGGCGAGTGGCGTGCGGTGGAGACGTGGGCCAACCGGCAGCCGGCGGTGGCCGGCTACGCCAAGCCGCCCGGCGGCGAGGTCTACGAGGCGGTGGCGCTGGACGTGCTGCGGGTCGAGGACGGCCTGATCACACAGGTCCTCACGTTCGGCTCGTCGATGTTCGAGCGGTTCGGGCTGCCCGCCACGCTCTGACGGGTCGGCGGTTACGGTCTCCTCGTGCTGAGGATCGAGATCGACGGCGGGGAGCCGACCACCGACCAGCTGGCCGTGGGCGTGCTCGCCAACTACGGGCACTTCACCGCGATGCAGGTCCGCGACCGCCGGGTGCAGGGCCTGGACCTGCACCTGCGGCGGCTCGACGCCCAGCACCGCGAGCTGTACGGGGAGGGCCTGCCCGGCGACCGCGTCCGCGCCCTGGTCGCCCGCGCGTTGGGCGAGGTGCGCGACGCGGCCGTGCGGGTCGTCGCCTTCGGTCCGGAGCCGCCGAAGGTCATGGTCGCGGTCCGCCCGCCGCTGTCCCCGCCGGACCGCCCGCAGCGCCTGCTCCCCGTCGACTACCAGCGGCCGTTGCCGCACGTGAAGCACATCGGCGGCTTCGGCCAGGTCCTGCACGGCAACCGCGCGCGGGCCGCCGGCTACGACGACGCCCTGCTGACCACCCCGGACGGCGTGGTGATCGAGGGGGCCATCGCGAACATCGCGTTCTTCGACCACGACGGCGGCATCGTGTGGGCGGAGGCGGACTGGCTGCACGGCATCTCGATGCAGCTGCTGGAGCGGGAACTGCCGTCCCGGCGGGCGGTGGTGCGGCGGGCGGACCTGCCGTCCTACCGGGGCGCGTTCCTGTGCAACTCCATCGGCGTGACCGCCGTGTGCGGGATCGACGACGTCGACTACCCGGTGGACGAGGCCGCGGTCGACGGCGTGCGGAGGGCGCTCGCGGCCGTGCCGTGGGACGCCCTGGATGAGTAGAACCCCGGATGTCCGCCGCGCCCGGGACGCGGGAGGGTGTGCCCGTGATCAACAGCACCCGATTAGCACGCAAGTGGCCATCGCTGGTCGGTCAGATCGGCGGCGTGTGGCTGGGAGCCTTGGCCGCCTTCGCGGGCACCGGCTGGCTCACCATCCTCGCCTTCGTCCTCAAGAGCCCCGGCCTGGTGGCGGTGTCCCTGGTCGGTCCGCTGCTGATCTTCTTCGTGATCGCCACCCTGACCCGCACCGCGGGCCTGCTGACGGTCGGCTGGTTGCCGCGCGTCGGCTGGGCGGTGCTGGTGACCCTGCTCGGCACGCTGGGCGCGGTGTTCTACATGACGGTCCTGGAGGCCATCGAACCCGCCGAACCGGGCAGGTTCCTGGCGTTCGTCGGCGTCGGCCTGCCGTTCGCGCTGGTCACCGCCCTGCTCGTGCGGCAGTGGGTGGTGCAGCTCGTCGCCCTGGCCGTCACGGTCGGCGCCGTCGCCCTGGGCATCTGGGCGCCCACCACCCTGCCCGCGGACGACGCCGCCTCCCGCATCGCCCACGCCAAGCTGCCCGGCGACGTCCTGCTCCTGGCCACCCCGCCCGACTACGGCTTCCCCACCCTGACCCGCAAGGACGACGAGGTGATGCTGGAGTACCGCCCGAAGGGCGACAGCAAGCCGCTCGCCTTCTGGCCCAAGCTGGTCACCCGGCCGGTGTCCCCGGACCAGCCCGGCGACGTCCGCGAGGGTGACCTGGTCTACCGGACGTGGGCGGGCGACCACATCTACGTCCGCCGCGAGCAGGGCTACGAGATCCTGGCCGTGGTCTCCGACCGGGTCCCGAAGGACGCCGTCCGCGCCTTCCTCGCCTCGGCGCGACCGGCGACCGACGACGAGGTCAAGCGCCTGCTGCCCATCTCCCCGGACCGCCGCGACCGCGACGTCCCGGAACGGTTCGCCCGAACCCTGGGCCGCCTGACCGACCGCTGACTACACGGCCGGCGGGCGGTCCTCGTACGGGGTGGACAGCACCACGGTGGTCCGCGTGGACACGTGGGCCACCTCGCGGATCTGGCGCAGCAGCTCCTCCAGGGCCGTCGGCGAGGCCACCCGGACGCGCAGGACGTATGAGGCGTCCCCCGCGACCGAGTAGCACGCCTCGATCTGGGGCAGGTGCTCCAGCCGCTTCGGGTAGTCGTCCGGAGCCGCCGGGTCGATCGGGGTGAGCGAGATGAACGCGGTCAGCGGCAGACCGATCTCGTCGCCGTCCAGGCGGGCCGCGTAGCCGCGCACCACACCCCGCTGTTCCAGCCGGCGCACCCGCTGGTGCACGGCGGACACGCTCAGGCCCACGCGTTCGGCCAGGTCGGTGAAGCTGCACCGGCCGTCGGCCGCCAGCTCCCGCAGGATCGCCCGGTCTATCGGCTCCAGGTTGGTCACGCCGGCAGCACCACCAGTTCACGCGGTCGGTTGTTCACGCTCTCCACGCCGTCCTCGGTCACCACGACGATGTCCTCGATCCGCGACCCCCACCGGCCGGGCAGGTAGATGCCCGGCTCGACGCTGAAGGCCATGCCCGGCTCCAGCGGCAGGTCGTTGCCGCCGACGATGTAGGGCTCCTCGTGCACGTCCAGCCCGATGCCGTGGCCGGTGCGGTGCACGAAGAACTCGCCGAACCCGGCGTCGGCGATGACCTGCCGGGCCGCCGCGTCCACCTGCTCGCACGTCACACCCGGCCGAACCGCCTCGACGGCCGCCTTCTGCGCGGCCTGGAGGACGGCGTAGGTCTCCCACACGTCGGCGTCACGCGGCTCGCCCAGCACGTAGTTGCGGGTCGAGTCGGAGCAGTACCCCTCGGCGATGGGGCCACCGATGTCCACCACGACCACGTCACCGGCCTCGATCACCCGGTCGGACAGGCTGTGGTGCGGTGAAGCGCCGTTCGGACCGGACCCGACGATGACAAAGTCGGCCTGCACGTGCCCCTCGGCCACGATCGCCGCCGCGATGTCCGCACCCACCTCGGCCTCGGTGCGCCCCGGCCGCAGCCACTCCCCCATGCGGGCGTGCACCCGGTCGATGGCCGCGCCAGCCGTGCGCAGCGCCGCGACCTCGGAGGCGTCCTTGCGCATCCGCAGCTCCCGCAGCACCGGCCCGGCCAGCACCTGCTCACCGCCGATCGCGTCACGCAACCCCAGCGTGTGCAGGGCGGGCATCATGTCCGACACCGCGACCCGGGTGCCCTTCAAAGCGCCCCGCACCAGGGCGTACGGGTCCTCGCCGTCCACCCACGTCACCACGTCGACCCCGAGCCGGTCGGTCGGGATGCCCGCGTACCCCGGCTGCTCCAACTTCGGCACGACCAGCACCGGCGTGCCACCCACCGGCAGCACCAGGCACGTCAGCCGCTCGAAGGAGGACCCGCCCGCACCGATCAGGTAGCGCAGGTCCGAACCGGGCGAGATCAGCAGGGCGTCCACACCGGCGACGGACGCCGCGGTGGCGGCCTTGTCCAGCCGGGCGCGGAGGGCGTCCACGTCAAGGGGTCCAACACGGGTCGACATGCCTGGGAAGCCTAGTCCCGAACCGCCCGCGGCACGCCGGCGGAGGTTGATCGAACCGGCGATGTCGGTGCCTTCTGGCATGCTGGCGCCCGTGTCGAGCCGACTGGTCCTCCTGGACTCCGCCAGCCTGTACTTCCGGGCCTTCTACGCGCTGCCCGAGTCGATGACCGCGCCCGACGGCACACCGGTCAACGCGGTACGGGGCTTCGTCGACACCATCACCAAGGTGATCACCGACCGCGGCGCGACCCGCCTGGTGGCCTGCCTGGACGCCGACTGGCGCCCGGAATTCCGCGTAGCCGCCCTGCCTTCTTACAAGGCGCACCGGGTGGCCGAGGGCGGAGTCGACGGCGAGGAAGACGTGCCCGACACCCTCACCCCACAGGTCCCGATCATCCTCGACGTGCTCGACGCGGTAGGCATCGCCACAGCCGAGGCCGTCGGCTACGAGGCCGACGACGTGATCGGCACCCTGGCCGCCCGCGAGACGACCGACCCGGTAGAGGTCATCACCGGCGACCGCGACCTGTTCCAGGTGGTCCGCGACGAGCCCGTACAGGTGCGCGTGCTCTACCTGGGCCGCGGCTGGGCCAAAGCAGAACTGCTGGGACCGGTGGAGTTGGCCGCCAAGTACGGCCTCCCCGAAACCGACGCCGGCCCCGCCTACGCAGGCATGGCGGTCCTACGCGGCGACCCATCCGACGGCCTCCCAGGCGTAGCCGGCATCGGCGAAAAAACCGCCGCCAAACTGGTCAAGGAATTCGGTTCCCTACAAGCCGTCCTAGACGCCGTCCACGACCCCCGCGACCGCAAACTAACCACCCGCGCCCGCACAGCCCTACTGGCCGCCCAGGACTACCTGGCCGTCGCCCCCACGGTGGTCAACGTGGCCACAGACGCCAAGATCCTCCAAGACCGCCCCGACGACGTCCCAGTCACCCCCGCCGACCGCGACCGCGTCGAAGAGCTCACCCAACGCTGGGGCCTGGGCAGCTCCCTACCCAGGCTCCTCAACGCCCTAGAACGCCGCCGCGGTTAGAAGAACGTTCCCGACCACGGAATCTCGTCGACCGCGAACAGCTTGTCCGCCCGCTTCAGCACGTCCGGCGACGCGCCCGCGACGCAGCCGGTCATGGCCAGCGCCGAGAACGGCACGTCACCCAGGTAGGCCGCGCCGAGCCCCTCCACGTCCACCACGAAGTCCGGCTTGGCGTCGGTCCGCGAAACACCCGAAGGGGTGACCCGGTAGGAGCCCTCGTTCTCCGGCAGGTACCGGTCCCGCACCCCGACCACGACCGGCTCGGCCTCGCCGTAGGTCCGCGCGGCCAGCGCCGCCGGGACGTCCAGCAACCGCAACCACGTCTCGTCCGCCAGATCCTCCACGTACACGGCCCGCCGGTCCACCATCAGCCACTCCAGCGGCTCGTCCAGCGGACGCCCTTCCGCGAGCACCTCGCCCACCAGGTCCACCCGCAGCGTGAACCCCCACAGGTCCGCCCACGCCCGCTCGTCGCCCGCCCAGAAGTCCAGGACCTCCAGCACGGTCGGCTTCTCCACGCCCCGGTCCCACGAGCCGCGCTCGACCTTGTAGACCAGGTAGCCGTCGTCGCCGTCCTCGCCCGAGCACACCGCGAACCGCAGCTTGTCCTTGCCCTCGGCGGGCCGCAGCACGTTCAGGTCCCACCACCCCGGCCACCGCCCGATCGTGCCCGCCCGACCCGGTGACAGGCGCTCGAACAGCTCCCGCACCAGCGGCGCGGCCTCGTCCGCCGGCACCAGCCGCACCCGGCCCGTGATCGGCACCCGCGGCGTCGCCTGGCTCTTGCGGATGCGGACCTGCCGGTACCGGCTCGCCACCCCGTAACCGAACCGCTCGTAGATCAGGCCCTCGGTCGCCCGCAGCGTCGCCGCCACGTCCCCGCCGTCCCGCATCGCCTTCAACTGCGCCCGCTGCAACGCGCTCAACACCCCGCGCCGCGTCCAGTCCGCGCGCACCCCGACCCGCGACACCGCCGCCATCGGCACCACCGCCCCACCGGGCACCGCCAGCGCCGACGGGAACGACTGCACCGTGCCCACCAGGTCGGCGCCGGAATACGCGCCGAACGTCCGTCCGGGCTCGTAGGTGCCCTTCACGACCTCCCACTGCTCGTCGGGCGCGGGACCGTGGTGCAAGGTGCTTCGGAAAAGGCTGTGGGCCGCGCGGTGCTGGACTTCGTCGTCGAGAACGCGGATGTCAAGGTCGGTCACGCGCCGATGGTGCACGCCGCGCACCCGAACCGCCATCGCATTTCCCCCGAAACGGCGAGGCCGCCCTCGGGAAACCCGGGGGCGGCCTCGTCGAAAAAGCTCACTCAGCCCGTGGGCTGGCCCACCTCGTACTCGCCGTCCGCGGTCTTGACGGTGATCTTCACGTCCTTGTCCTTGCCGCCGATCTTCACCTTGCAGGTGAACGTGCGGTTCGGCTCCACCGGGTTCTCCCCGGTGCAGGTCGCGCCCTCCACGTCGGAGATCTTGTAGTCGTCCTTGAGGATCTGCACGATCCCGTTCTGCACGGCCGTGTTGTCGAAGATCTTCTTCTTGAACCAGCCGGGCGTCACGAAACCCAGGACGCCCACCGCGCCGACGGCCAGCACGACCACGGCGACGACCACCCACAGCAACGCGCTGGACTTCTTCGCCGGCGGCGGCGCCTGGCCGTACCCGGGCTGGCCGTACGGGTTCTGCTGCCCGTACTGGCCGAACTGCCCCGGCTGCTGGCCCCACTGCTGCTGCGACGGGTCCGGCTGGCCGTAGGGGTTCTGCGGCTGCTGCTGGGTCGGGTCGTAACCGCCGGGGTACTGCTGCGTGTACTGCTGCTGCTGGGAGGGCTGCTGCCCCCACTGCGGCTGCTGCTGCGACGGGTCCGGCTGCCCGTAACCGGGCTGCTGAGCGGGGAAACCACCCGACGGCGTGCCGGGGTACCCGCCGCCACCGTAGGGCTGCTGGCCCCACTGCTGCTGCGGGTCGTTCCCTCCGGACGGTCCGTACGGACTGGTCATGCTCGGCCTCCGACGGTCGGTAGAGGAAAAACGGTGTTCATGCCTTGCGGGCGCGATCAAACCACAGAGGTGCCGGGCACACCCAGCCACCCCGGGAACCTTTCTCAGACCGTGGCCATCGCCACCACCCCGCGGCGCAACGCGTCCACCGCCCGTTTGGCCGTACCGCCCACCGGGTCGTCGGTCCCGACCACGTCCCGGATCTGGTCCAGGAAGTCGATCACCTGCCGGCACCAGCGCACGAAGTCGCCCGCGCCCAGCTCCGTGCCCGACGCCTCGGCCGCGCCGAGCACCTTCTCCAGCGACTCGCCCCGCGCCCACCGGTACACCGGCCACGCGAACCCCGGGTCCGGCTGGCGCGTGCGGTCCAGCTTGTGCCGGCGCTCGTCGTCCTCCAGCTCCGCCCACAGCCGCGCGGTCGCGGTCAACGCGTCGGTCACCGCGCCCGGCGGCAGCCGCGTCTCCAGCGGGCCGTCCCGCCGCGCCTCGTAGACCAGCGCGGACACCACCGCCGCCAGCTCCGGCGCCTCCAGGTCCCGCCACACCCCGTGCCGCAGGCACTCCGCCGCCAGCAGGTCCGACTCGCTGTACAGGCGGGTCAGCCGCTTGCCGTGCTCGGTGACCTCCTCGCCCGGACCCGACTCCTCCGCGTGCAGGTACCCGCGCTCCCGCAGCAGGCCCCGGATGCGGTCGAACTCCCGCGCCAACGAGTGCGTGGTGGCCGCGACCTTGCGCTCCAGCTGCTCGGTCTCGGCCAGCAGCCGGTGGTACCGCTCGCCCCACCGGGCGTGGTCCTCGCGCTTCTCGCACCCGTGGCACGGGTGCGCCCGCAACGCCCGCCGCAACGTCGCCAACTCGGCATCCTCGTCCGCCCCGGACCGCTTCTTGCGGAACGACGGCGGCACGATCCCGGTGTTGCGCAACGACGACGCCAGATCCCGACGCGACCGCGGCGACCGCGTGTCCACCTGCTTGGGCAGCCGCATCCGGCCCAGCACCTCCACCGGCGACGGGAAGTCCGCCGCCGACAGCCGCCCCGCCCACCGGTCCTCGGTCAGCACCAGCGGACGCGCCTCGCCCAACGGCTCCAGCCCTGGGTCGATCACCACCGCCAACCCCGACCGCCGCCCCGACGGCACCGCGATCACGTCCCCCTTGCGCAGCCGCTCCAAGGACGCCGCCGCCTCGGCCCGCCGCGCCGAGGTGTTCTGCCGCGCCAGCGCCTTCTCCCGCTCCGCCACCCGCCGCCGCAGCGACGCGTACTCGGTGAAGTCGCCCAGGTGGCACGCCATCGCCTCGGCGTAACCGCCCAACGCCTCCCGGTTGCGCTCGATGCGCCGCGCCAGCCCCACCACCGACCGGTCGGCCTGGAACTGCGCGAACGACTGCTCCAGGATGTCCCGCGCCGCCGCCGCGCCCAACTGGTGCACCAGGTTGACCGCCATGTTGTAGCCCGGCCGGAACGACGACCGCAGCGGGTAGGTCCGCGTGGACGCCAACCCGGCGACCGCCTTCGGGTCCACCCCCGGCTGCCACACCACGACCGCGTGACCCTCGACGTCGATCCCTCGCCGCCCCGCGCGCCCGGTGAGCTGCGTGTACTCCCCCGGCGTCAGGTCGACGTGCGCCTCGCCGTTGTACTTGACCAGCTTCTCCAGCACGACGGTCCGAGCGGGCATGTTGATGCCCAGCGCCAACGTCTCGGTCGCGAAAACGACCTTCACCAACCCGCGGACGAACAGTTCCTCCACGGTCTCCTTGAAGGCGGGCAACAACCCGGCGTGGTGACTCGCGATGCCCCGCTCCAGGGCCTCCCGCCACTCCCAGTAGCCCAGCACCATCAGGTCGCCCTGCGGCAGGTCCTTGGTCTTGTCCTCGATGACCTCGCGGATCTCCTCGATCTCCGCGTCGGTGTTGAGCCGCAACCCGGCCCGCACGCACTGCGCCACGGCAGCGTCACACCCGGCCCGACTGAACACGAAGTCGATCGCCGGCAACAGCCCCGCACCGTCCAGCCGCTGCACGATGTCCACCCGCGAGGGCGGCTTGAACCCACCAGACCGAGGAGGACGCCCCCCTTTGTCCTTGCCGTTGCGCCCCCGACTCCACGGCACGTGAAAACGCGCCAGGTCCTCGGTGTGCCGCAACAACTGCGGGTTGATCCGCGCGTGCCCGTCGGGCCCCTCCCCGGCGAACAGGTCCATCATCCGCCCACCAGCCATCATGTGCTGCCACAGCGGAACAGGCCGGTGCTCGTCCACCACGACGGTCGTGTCCCCACGCACCTCGACCAACCACTCGCCGAACTCCTCGGCGTTGCTGACGGTGGCCGAAAGGCTGACCAATCGAACCGACTCCGGCAGGTGCAGGATCACTTCCTCCCACACCGGCCCCCGGAACCGGTCGGCGAGGTAGTGCACCTCGTCCATGACGACGTAGGCAAGGCTCTCCAACGTCGAGGACCCGGCGTAGAGCATGTTCCGCAACACCTCGGTGGTCATCACCACCACAGGCGCCCCACCGTTGACCGAGGTGTCACCGGTCAGCAGCCCGACGTTCCGGGCACCGTAACGGGCCACGAGGTCGGCGTACTTCTGGTTCGACAACGCCTTGATCGGCGTGGTGTAGAAGCACTTGCGCCCCTCCGACAGCGCAAGGTGCACAGCAAACTCACCCACCACCGTCTTACCGGCCCCGGTGGGCGCGCACACCAGCACCCCATGCCCGTCCTCCAGCGCCTCACAGGCACGCTGCTGGAACGGGTCGAGGTCGAACGAGAGGACCGAGAGGAAGTCGGTCAGCTTGGGCCGTGAGGACCGCTTGCGGAAGTCCGCGTAGGCATCGGCCGGAGACCGCGAGGAGCGTGACACCCCTCAAGGCTGTCACATGGCACCGACAAAAGCTCCGTTCTTTGCCCCGACCCAGGGCGTCGCGCCGACACAACAAGGTTGCGCGCACACCCAATCCACACTGAAGCCATAGAGCCCACCAACCCAGCTCACCACAACACCCACCAACAAGCCGCCAGCCGCAAGCCCTCTGCACCACCCACCAGACCGGCCGCGCCGCTTTTCGCCCGAAGGGCGGTTCCGCCGAAGGCGCAAGCCAAGCGGCAGCGACCACGGGAAGGGCCTCGGTTTCTTTCCCCGTCCGGCCTGGGCGAAGCCCAACCGCGCTTGGCTCGTTTTTGCAACCAGCTTTTCCGGTTGCGAAAACGGGCCAAGTGTGGTTGCCTCCGGCAGGTCGGACGGGGAAAGAAATCGACGCCCTTCCCCCCGGGGGCCTGCCGCGCGGCGAGCGCTTCTTTTGTTTGAGAGCGCGAAGCGCGTTCGAGCTTGCGAGCGCGAAGCGCGTCCGGTTTGGACCCGCGAAGCGTGGGCTTGAGGAAGCGAAGCGCAGCTCTAAAGATTAAAAGAGCCTCGCCGGCGGGCAGGCCGCCAAGGATGACGGAAAAGAAAGGGCGGGGGCTTCTTCCATCATCCCCGTATGGCCTGGCGGAGCCAACCACACTTTGGGCCGGGTGCCGCTAAAACTTTTTGCTCGTTCCTCGCAAAAACTTTCGGCTGCACCCGACCCAAAGTGTGGTAACCCTTCGGGCAGGCCATACGGGGATGACGGAAGAAGCCCAAGTCGGGAGGCCTGCTGCGCGAGCTACTTCGAAAAGCGCGCCCTGCGGGCGAGAGCGCTTGCCTAGGCAGTCGGGCTGACCGCCGTCAACGCCCCCGCCCTGCACGAGACCTCCAACGGCAACCCGTGCACGCGCTCCCCATCGGCATACCCAACCCACCCCGGCCCAGCCACCCGCACCGACTTGGCCCGAAACGTCTGCACCGCCGGATGGTCCACATGCCGCCCAGTCCGCAGCGTAGGCAGCATCCTCAACAATGTCCTCCGAGGGGCCGCACTCACCACCGTCACGTCGAACAACCCGTCAGCCGGATCGGCATCCGGACACACCGGAATACCCCCGCCATAACTGGTCGTGTTCCCGATCGCGACCAACAGCGCGTCCAACTCCAACGTGCTGTCCTCGGTCTCCACCACCAACCGCTCCGGCCGCAACGCCGCCAATTCGGCCAGGATCGCCAAGTCGTACCGCCGAGGGCCGGCAGGCCAGCGCATGGCGTTGGCGCGCTCATTCACCGCTGAGTCGAACCCGGCGCACAACACGGTCGCGAACCACGTCCCGTTGCCCACCTGGCCCAAATCCAGCGACCGCCGAGAACCCTCGCACAAAGCACCCACCACGTCATCCACAGACAACGTGCCCAACGCCGTGGCGAGGTCATTGCCGGTGCCCGCAGGCACGACAGCCAGCGCCGTCGACGTTCCCGCACAAGCCTGCACACCCAAATGGGCACCGCCGTCGCCGCCCAAGACCACCAGGGCGTCCACGCCGTCCTCCACAGCCCGCCGCGCCAAGGCCAACGTGCCCTCAGCCGACGAAGCCACGTGCAGGTCGAGCGAGTCCACGGCGGTGCGCAACCGTGCAGCGACCGTGCCCGCCATGCGGGCAGCCCGACCCTTGCCGGAGGCCGGGCAGACCAACAGGGCGGCGCGGGTCATGTGGCGTCGTCGTAGCGGACGCGGTGCGGTTCCTTGGGGGCTACCGACTCGGAAGCAGAGTCGGCAACCGGGTCGGAGCCGTCGACCGCCGAAGGTGTGTAGTCGAACGGGGAGGCCTCGTCGTCGGCCAGGTCGTCCCAGCCTTCGGCCTTGCGCTTGCGGGCCGCTCGCTTGTCGCGGACGCGGGCGATCTGGATGGCCAGTTCGAACAGCAGGGTCAGGGCCACGGCCAGGGCGATCATCGAGATCGGGTCGGTGCCCGGGGTCGCGATGGCGGCGAAGATGAACAGGCCGAAGACGAAGCCGCGGCGCCAGCGCTTGAGCTTGTCGTAGGTCAGGACCCCGACCAGGTTCAGCATGACCACGATCAGCGGCAGTTCGAAGCTCACGCCGAAGATCAGCAGCAGTGCCATCACGAAGCTGATGTACTCGCCCGCCGTCAGCGCGGTGATGAACTTCTCGTCACCGAAGCCGACCAGGACCGACAGGCCCTGCGGCACCACGTAGAACGCCAGCGTGGCGCCCGCGACGAACAGCACCGAGGCGCAGGCCACGAACGACAGCGCGAACTTGCGCTCCTTGGCGTACAAGCCCGGCGCGATGAAGCGCCACACCTGGTACAGCCACAGCGGCGCGGTCAGGGCCATGCCCGCGCCCGTGCCGACCTTCAGCCGGATCATGAAGACCTCGAACGGCTGGGTCTGCAACAGCTGGCAGCCCTGGCCGCCCTGGGTCAGGCGCTGCTCCACCGGGATGCCGCAGTACGGGGCGACGACGATGTCGCCCAGGCTCGGCAGCCGGAAGATGTGCAGTTCCCACCAGAAGAAGCCGAAGATCGCACCGCAGGCGATGATCAGGAGCGCGAGGCCCAGCCGGTGCCGGAGGTCGTACAGGTGATCCTTCAGCGACATGGTGCCGTCGGGGTTGGCCCGACGGCTCGTCAGCTTGCGGCGCTCCCGGCGCTGCTTCCACCGGGACGGACTTGCCCCCACGCTGCGGACCGTCCTTCTGGCTAGTTCTGCTTGTTCTGGAGGTTCTGGGCGCTCTGCTCGATCGGCTGTGCGACCTGCGGCTGGGCGACCTGCGGCTGGGCGACCTGCGGCTGCTGCGCGGGCTGCTGCACGACCTGCTGGGGCTGCGCGGGCGGCAGCTGCTGCGGCGCGGCCTGCTGCGGCGGGGTGTCCTGCGGCTGGTCGTCGTCGCGCAGGCCCTTGGTCTCGGCCTTGAGGATCTTGGCCGAGCGGCCCAGCGAGCGCGCCATGTCGGGCAGTTTCTTCGCGCCGAACAGCAGGATGATCACCACGGCGATGATGATCAGCTCAGTAGCTCCGAGGTTACCCACGGTGGTCCTCCTGTCTGCCCCGGTCCGTCGATGGTACGCGGGGGTTGCCCTGACGGGCCCGGTCCGGACGCCGTTCGGCGAAGGCCACCCCGAGCGCGGCCAAGCGCGCCCGCAGCAGTCCGACGCCGTCGCCGACCCTGTCGCCCACCAGAGTGCTTGCGGCGCGGAAGCGACGCAAGGATCCGACCAATTTGGTCGTCAGAACGATCAGGAGGACCATTCCGACCAGGATCAAGACCAGGCTCGGCAAGTACGGCACGACACCACCGTATAGGGCCTAGGTTGCCGGGAGGTGATCCGCCCGGCGCAACGCGGCCTCCGCCTGCCGGGTGACCGCCGCGACCAGGTCGGCGGGCTGCTCGACGTGCACCTCTCCGCCCAGCCCGAGGAGCAGCCGTACCATCCAGGCGGTGTCGGCGTAGCGCATGAGCACCCGGGCGCGGCCCTCCTCCAGCTCGGTCAGGCCGTCCACCGGGTAGTACTCGGCGACCCACCGCGCATCGGGTTCCAGCACCAGCACGGCGGTCCGCTGCGACGGGTCCGGGCGGAACAGCCCCTCCGAGGTGTCGGTGGGCGTGGCGTGCGGCGGGGGCGCCGCGGGCTCGTCGAGGACCTGCACGCCGTCGATGCGGTCCAGGCGGAACAGCCGCACGTCGTCGGCCAGCCGGCACCACGCCTCGAGGTAGCCGCGGCCCTCGACCAGCAGCATCCGCATCGGGTCCACGACCCGGTCGGTGACCTCGTCCCGTGACGGGGTGTAGTAGCTCAGCCTCAGAGCGCGACCGCGCCGAACCCCGTCGGACACCGCGTCACGCACGACCGCGGTCTCCGGGGCCTCCCGCATCGCCAGCCCCACGGCCACCCCGGCCGGCTGGGCCTGACCCACGGCGGCCTCGATCTTGGCCACGGCCCGCTGCACGGCGTCCTTGTCCACCACGCCGGGCGTCTCCGCCAGCGCGCGCAGCGCCACCAGCAGCGCGGTGGCCTCGGCGGCGGTCAGGCGCAGCGGGCGGCTCATGCCGGCGTCGAAGGTGACGGTGACCGTCTCGCCCTCGAAGGACAGGTCGATCAGGTCGCCGGGGCCGTAGCCGGGCAGGCCGCACATCCACAGCAGTTCGAGGTCCTTGCGCAGCTGGCGCGGGGTGACCTCGAAGTCGGCGGCGGCCTCGTCGATGGGGATGCCGGGCCGGGCCAGCAGGTAGGGCACCAGGGCCAGCAGGCGGGGCAGCCGGTCGGCGGAGGCGTTCACGCCCGCACCCCCGCACCGCGCAGCGCGCCGACGAGCTTCTCCCGCACGGTCTTCGCCAGCACTTCGGGTTCCAGCACCAGCACGTCCGCCCCGAACCCGGCGATCCAGCCCGCCGCCGAGTCGGGGAACCTCAGGTCGATCTCCAGCACGTCGCCGACCACGCCGTCCACTTCCCGCTCCCCCACGACCCGCGCGCGCCGCCGCACGCCCTGCGCCCGTCCCCGCGCCACCCACAGCTGGGCGGTGGCCACGGCCTGCGACGACGGCTCGCTGCGCTTGACGAAGCTGAGCAGGTCCACGTCGGCGGGCCGGTCCACGACGCCGGGCTTGCCGACCGCGCGGACGTCGCCGACGATCCGGGACAGCCGGAAGCAGCGCGGCGCGCGCCGGTCGCGGTCGTGGCCGACCAGGTACCAGCGGCCCCGCCAGGCGACCACGCCCCACGGCTCGACGGTGCGGGTGCGCACCTCGACCGGCACGGGCTTGCGGTAGTCGAACTCGACCACGCGGCCCTCCTGCACGGCGGCCAGCAGCGGCGGGAACGCGGGTTCGGAGGTGCGCACCTTCGGCTCGACGGCGGTGGGCACCTCGTGGTCGACGTCCACGCCGGCCGCGCGCAGCTTGATCAGGGCGCCGTGGGCGGCCCCGGTGAGCTGCGGCGAGTCCCACAGCCGGGCGGCCAGCGCGACCGCCGCCGCCTCGTCGGGCTCCAGGTCGACGTCGCCCAGCTCGTAGTCGCGGCGGGCGATCCGGTACCCGTCGGTGTTGTCGAACTCGGCGCTGCGCCCGATCTCCAGGGGCACGCCCAGGTCCCGCAGCTCGGTCTTGTCGCGTTCGAACATGCGGAAGAACGCCTCGTCCGTCGCGGCGTCGGAATAGCCGGGGACGATGGCGCGGATGCGCTCGGCGGTCAGGTACTGCCGGGTGGAGAGCAGACACAGCACCAGGTTGACGAGCCGTTCGGCACGTGCGATGGCCACCGGTGAACCCTAACCCCGTCGGAACACCCGGTGACGCACAGACCCACCCCAACTCCAGTGAATGGTCCATTCAGCCGCTTGTGGGGGCCGCCCCGTCCGCCAGGAAGGCGCGCAGCTCGGCGGCCAGCTCCTCGGGCGCGTCCTCGGCGAGGTGGTGCCCGGACTTGATCCCCCGGCCGCGAGGCTCGGGCGTCCAGTCGCGCCAGACCTCCAGGACGTCGCCGTAGAGGTCGGGCAGGTCGTCGTCCTCGGCCCACAGCACCAGCACCGGGCACTTGATCTTGGTGCCGGCGACGAGGTCGGCGTCGTCGTGGGCGCGGTCGATGCCCAGGCCGGCGCGGTAGTCCTCCACCATGCAGTGCACGGTCGCCGGGTCGTGCATAGCGGCCAGGGTGTCCTCGTCGAGGTCCTTTCCGGCCGTCCGGTACCAGGCGTCGGGGTCGGCGTTGATCACCCGTTCGGGCACCTCGGGCTGGGCCAGGAAGAACCAGTGCCACCAGCTGCGGGCGAACTCCGGGCCGCAGCGGGCCAGGGCGGAGCCGATGGGGACGACGTCCAGCGCGGCCAGGTGCGTGACCCGGTCCGGGTGGTCCAACGCGAGCCGGGTGGCGACGTACCCGCCCCGGTCGTGCCCGACCACCGCGAACCGCTCGTGGCCGAGTTGGCGCATCAGCACGGCCATGTCCCCGGCCATCGCCCGCTTGGAGTACGGCTCGTGGTCGGGCGTGGTGGGTGGCTTGGACGAGCGGCCGTACCCGCGCAGGTCCGGGCACACGACGGTGTGGTCCTCGGCGAGCAGCGGGGCCACGTGCCGCCAGGTGGTGTGGGTGCGCGGGTGGCCGTGCAGCAGCAGGACGGGCGGGCCGGAGCCGCCGTGGCGCACCCGCAGCTCCGCCCCGCCCGTGTCGACCGAGGTCAGCGTGAAGTCGGAGAACACACCCGCTCCCCTACCCCGCGCGGTGGTCGATCAACCCCGCTACAGGCCGATCGCCGCCAGGCCCGCCTTGGCGAACTTCTCGTCCAGGTCGCCGCTGGGCGCGCCGCCCACGCCGATGCCCGCGATGACCGCGCCCTCGGCGCGCACCGGCACACCACCGGCCAGGAACAACGTCCCCGGCATGTCGCGCAGCGTCGCGCCCGCCCCGGTGACCCGGCCGGCCAGCTCGGAGGTCGGCGCGCCGAAGGAGGCGGAGGTGAACGCCTTGCGCTTGGCCGACTCCTCGGTCTGCGGACCGGCGCCGTCGCCGTGCAGCAGCACCACGAGGTCGCCGCCGCGGTCCACGACCGCGACCGTGACCCGCTGGCCCTCGGCCTCAGCGGCGTCCAGCGCCGCCTGCGCGGCCTTCACCGCGGCGTCGATCGTGACGGCCTTGGTGGTCCGCACGACGTCCACACCCGGTCCGCCCTGCCGCTGGGCCTGGCCCTGCTCGGCGATCGCGTACCCGCCCGCGCCGGCGATGCTCAGCGCCACCAGCACGGCCACCGTCGTCTTCCTCATCGGTTCTCCCTCGCTCGAAGTCCTGGGGACAACACTCCCCGGCGAGGAGGCCGGTGACCTGGTGGTTCCGGTTGAACCGCGGTTCAACCCATCGGTTGACCCGCCGGTGCGGTGCGCCGGCCTACCGTCTGCGGCGTGTGGCTGCACCGGGCGATGCACGCGGGCTTCTACGTGCTGTTGGCGGCGTCGGCGGCGCGGTACGTCGCGTACCACGGCGTCGACCCCGTCGTGCTGGGCGTGGCCGTGCTGCTGGGCGCGGTCTACCCGGCCGGGGTGCGGTGGACGCGCGGGCTGGCGGTGGTGCTGGCGACGTGGCTGGTGCTGGTGTGGCTGGCCCCGAGCTTCGGGTGGTGCGCGATCCCGCTGTTCTTCCAGTGCCTGCGCCAACTGCGGCCCCGGATCGCCGTGCCGATCGCGGGCGTGCTGACCGTCGCGGTGGTGTTGGCGCAGGTCAGGCTGGCCGACGTGGTGGAGGCGAGCCTGGTGCTGGGTCCGGTCGGGGTCGCGGTGATCACGGCGGCGGTGTTCTTCGACCGGCGGCGGCTGATCCACGAGGCCGGGGTGCTCCAGGAGCGGCAGCGGCTGGCGCGCGAGATCCACGACACCCTCGCCCAGGGCCTGTCCAGCATCACCCTGCTGCTGGAGTTGGGCGACACCCGGCGGGCGGCGGACGTGGCGCGGGAGAACCTGGCCGAGGCGCGGCGGTTCGTGCGGGACCTGTCGCCGTTGCAGGGCCGGTCGCTGGCGGACGCGCTGCGCGGGCTGTGCGAGCGGGTCGAGGTGCACGGCGAGCCGTACCCGCTGACCGTGCAGACCGAGGTGGCGCTGCTGCGGGTGGCGCAGGGCGCGCTGGCCAACGTCCGGGAGCACGCGCAGGCGTCCACGGTGGTGGTGACCCTGTCGTACCTGGACGACGCCGTGGCGCTGGACGTGCGCGACGACGGCCGGGGCTTCGACCCGGCGGCGACCAGCCCGCGCGAGGGCCGCGGGTACGGCCTGACCTCGATCCGCGGGCGGATCGCCGAGCTGGGCGGCACGCTGTCGGTGGAGAGCGCGCCGGGCGAGGGCACGGCGCTCGCGGTGACGGTGCCGACGGGGTCGCGATGACGTTGCGGGTCGTGGTCGTGGACGACCACCCGGTGGTCCGGTTCGGGCTGGCCGGGTTGTTGCAGCGCGACTTCGAGGTGGTCGCCGAGGCCGCGACCGGTGAGGACGCGGTCCGGCACGCGGCGACCCTCAAGCCCGACGTCGTGCTGATGGACCTCCAGCTCGGGGCGGGCATCGACGGCGTCGAGGCGACCAGGCGGATCCGCGCGCTGCCCGACCCGCCGGAGGTGGTCGTGCTGACCACCTACGACTCCGACGCCGACGTGGTCCGCGCGGTCGAGGCGGGCGCGACCGGCTACCTGCTCAAGGACGCCCCGCCCGAGGAGCTGGCCGACGCGGTCCGCCGCGCCGCGCGGGGCCAGACCGTGCTGTCGCCCGACATCGCCCGCCGCCTCATGCGCACCGTCCGCGACCCGGCGCCGGCGTTGAGCAAGCGGGAGGTGGAGATCCTGGACCACCTGGCGCGCGGCCTGTCCAACCGGGAGATCGCCAAGGCGCTGTTCATCAGCGAGGCCACGGTGAAGACGCACCTGGTGCGCATCTTCGCCAAGCTGGGCGTGGAGACCAGGACGGCGGCCGTGACGACCGCCGTCGAGCGCAAGCTGATCCGCCTCACTCGCCCGTGAGCATCCCCTCGGGCAGGCCGGGCACCTCCGGTTGCAGCCAGATGGGCCGCCAGTCCGGCAGCTCCAGGTAGCGCCGCACCTCGGCCACTCCGGACAGCCAGCCCAGCCACGCGCCATAGGGCGGCCGACCGTCGACGAACCCGCTCTGCACGAACGTCAGCCGGGTCCCGCCGCCGGACTCGGCCAGCTCCCAGGTGGAGACGACCGAGTCGCCCCAGTCGATGGTCATCCGCTCGCCCTCGACCAGCTCCAGGACCTTCCCCGGCTCGGGGTTGTTCTCGAAGCCGCCCATCGCGACCCGGCCACCGGTCCACGGCTCGATGTCGATCTTCGCGCCGAACCACGTCGAGTACTCGTTGGCGTCGACCAGCGCCCGGTAGACGGCGTCCTTGGCGGCGGCGATCTCGACCGAGGCGCGCATGTCCGTGCTGGTGAAGTCGGCCTTGGGGGTCAGCTCGCGGCCTTCGAGGTGCTCGACGAGGTTGGCCAGGTTCAGCGCCCAGTAGGTGTAGAGCCAGCCCAGCACGCCGGTCTCCTGCACCGCGTCCGCCCAGCCCGGGAAGTGGCTCTGCGACACGGCCACCACCGTCCCGCTCTCCTCCGGCGCGAGCGTGAACTCCACCGTCGTGTCCTCGCCGCCGACGTGCCAGGTGAAGCGGAGGGACGTGTCGTCCACGTGCTGGAGCTCTTGGCGCGGCGCGTCCCCTTCGGGCGTGTGGCGCCCCCAGAACGCGTACCGGTCGGGCAGGTCGACTTCGGCGTGCTCGGCGAGCCACACGCGCAGTTCGTCGGCCGAGGTCAGGGCCTGGTGGACGCGCTCGACCGGGACGTCGACGCGGACACGCAGGACAACGGTCTCACTCATCGGTGGTCTCCTTCGGGTAGCAGGCCACGGCCAGCCGGAAGGCGTCGCCCTCCGCACCCCCGTAGCGGCTGAACAGGTCCTGCAAGGTGCTCTGGAGGTCGGCGAAGAACTCCCGCCGCTGCTCGGGCCGCACCCGGATCTCGCCGGACACCCCCAACGACGGCAACTCGGGCCGCGAGCGGTCGAGCGCCGCGATGTCGGCCTGCACCTGCTCGGCGAGGTCCACGAGGTACCCCAGACTGAGCTCGTCCTGGGCCCGCCGCAGCCCCAACCGCCCCACCAGGCCCGGCGACAGCCAGTAGGCGCGGGCGGCGGCCTGGTAGAGCCCTTCGTGGACTCCGCGCACCTTCCGCTCCGACACCAGCGTCACCAGCCCGGCGTCGACCAGCCGCTTGACGTGGTAGTGCACCCGCTGCGGCGTCTGGTCGAGCACGGCGGCCACCTCGGTGCACGACTTGGGCTCGGCCAACAACCGCAACACCTCGACGCGCTGCGGCTTGAGCAGTGCCTCGGCCTGCTCGATCTCTTCCAGGTACAGGACGTCTCTCATCGCAAAACAACTTTGAACGTTCAGCACATTTTTGTCAATGTCCCTCAGCGCAGCCTCCCGCCCACCGCTGTCAGTGCCCCGTGGGACGATCGAAGCGGGGGCCGGAGGCCACGCCCGAACCCACTAACCCCTGGTCAGGACCCCCACGCGCCCCTTCTCACCAGCCGCCCAGCACACCCCGGCGCAGTCCACGGTGTCGAAGCTCCCGGAGTCCAGCGTCCGCCAGGTCCGCCCACCATCCCGGCTCAAGTCACTCCCGGTCGGCCCCACCGCGATCACCGAAGACCCGTGCCAAGCCAGCCCCGACCGGTACCCCACCGGCCCGCTCAAGCCGGCCCACGACCGCCCGCCGTCCCGCGACCCGGCCAGGTTCGCCACCGCCCCGGTCGGATCCGCGTAGTCCCCGCCGATCGCCAACCCGTGCCGCGGATCCCGGAACGCCACCGCGAACACCCCGGCGGAAGGCGACGACAACAACGGCGTGTCGGCCACCGTCCACCGCCACCCGCCGTCCGACGAGTGCAGCACCCGAGCCGTAGCCCCGCCCCCGGTGGCGATCCACGCGTCCCGACCACCCGCCGTCGCCACGCACTGGCCACTGGCCGCGAACCCGGCCTCCCCCGGCAGCGCCGCCGGGAAGTTCGCCTCCGGCACCCGCGCCCACGTCCGACCGCCGTCAAAGGTCCGCAGCACCCGGAACCGCCCGTCCACCGGGTCGCTCATCGCCAACCCGCGCCACCGGTCGAAGAACGCCACGCAGTCGTAGAACGCGGCCGGGTCGGTGTTGCGGAACGTCTCGGTCCAGGAAGCCCCGCCGTCAGCGGTCCGGTAGATCCGCGACGACTCCCCCGGCCCGATCGACAACACCACCGCGTGCCGCGCGTCGAACGCCTGGATGTCCCGGAACTGCAAGTCCGCGGTCCCCGGAGGACCGACCGACGCCCACGTGGCACCCCCGTCGACCGTCCGCAGCACGGTCCCCGCGCTGCCACTCACCCACGCCACCCGGGGCGACACCGCCGACAGGCCGCGCAACCGCGCGTCCACCCCGGTCGGCCGCAGCTCCCACCCCGAGGAGGCGGACGCGACCGGCGTCACCAGCAGCGACCCGACCACGGCCACGACAAGCAGAAGGCTCTTCATGAGGTGTGAGCCTCACGAAGAGCCTTCCGGGTCCGCTAGGGCTAGAGGGAGGAGATCAGGCGCTCCACCCGCTCGTCCACCGCGCGGAACGGGTCCTTGCACAGCACGGTCCGCTGCGCCTGGTCGTTGAGCTTCAGGTGCACCCAGTCGACGGTGAAGTCGCGGCCGGCCGCCTGCGCCGCCGCGATGAAGTCACCGCGCAGCTTGGCCCGCGTGGTCTGCGGCGGGGTGTCCTTGGCGGCCTCGATCTCGCCGTCGTCGGTCACCCGGTCGACCTGGCCCTTGCGCTGGAGGAGGTCGAAGATGCCCCGCCCGCGCCGGATGTCGTGGTAGGCGAGGTCGAGCTGGGCGATGCGCGGGTTGGACAGGTCCATGTCGTGCTTGGCCTGGTAGCGCTCCATCAAGCGGTACTTGATGGCCCAGTCGATCTCGCGGTCGATCTTGGACAGGTCCTCCGCCTCGACCGCGTCCAGCGTGCGGCCCCACAGCTCCAGCACGCGCTCGGCCATCGGGTCCGGCGCCCGCTTGGCCACGTGCTCGACGGCCCGCTCGTAGTACTCGCGCTGGATGTCCAGCGCCGAGGCCTCCTTGCCGCCCGCCAGGCGCACGGTGCGCCGCCCGGTCAGGTCGTGGCTGATCTCGCGGATGGCCCGGATCGGGTTGTCCAGGCTGAAGTCGCGGAACTGGACGCCCTGCTCGATCATCTCCAGGACCAGGTTCGCGCTGCCCACCTTGAGCAGCGTGGTCACCTCGGACATGTTCGAGTCGCCGACGATCACGTGCAGGCGGCGGTACCGCTCGGCGTCGGCGTGCGGTTCGTCGCGGGTGTTGATGATCGGTCGGGACCGGGTCGTGGCACTGGACACCCCCTCCCAGATGTGCTCGGCGCGCTGGGACAGGCAGTACACGGCGCCGCGCGGGGTCTGGAGGACCTTGCCCGCGCCGCAGATGAGCTGCCTGGTCACCAGGAACGGCAGCAGCACGTCGGCGATCCGCGAGAACTCCCCGGCCCGTGCGACCAGGTAGTTCTCGTGGCAGCCGTAGGAGTTGCCCGCCGAGTCGGTGTTGTTCTTGAACAGGAAGATGTCGCCCCCGATGCCCTCGTCGGCGAGCCTGCGCTCGGCGTCGACGAGCAGGTCCTCGAGGATTCGTTCGCCGGCTTTGTCGTGCGTCACCAACTGGGCGAGGTCGTCGCACTCCGCGGTCGCGTACTCGGGGTGCGACCCCACGTCCAGGTAGAGCCGAGAGCCGTTGCGCAGGAACACGTTCGAGGAACGGCCCCACGAGACGACCCGGCGGAACAGATACCGCGCGACCTCATCCGGGGACAGCCTGCGCTGCCCGTGGAAGGTGCAGGTCACCCCGAACTCAGTCTCAATGCCGAAGATCCGCCGCTGCATCCCTCAACAGTAGGCGCATTCGGTGGTTTCCTCAGTGATCCAATCGGGCGGCGCGCGGTTTTCGCCGATAACGTTCTTGTGTGCTCCGACGTGTGAACCGCCTGGACGAGGCCCTGATGAGGCACAGCGGGGGCCTGCCCGCCTCCTCGCTCGACCGGGGGATGAAAAAACTCTCGAAGGCCGCCAACCACAGCGTGCTGTGGCTGTGCGTGGCCGGCGTGCTCGCGCTGCGCAAGGGCCGGCCCCGGCGGTCGGGGCTGCGCGGGGTGGCCTCCATCGCCGGGGCGAGCTTCAGCGCGAGCCTGGTCGCCAAGCGCCTGTTCCCGCGCCGGCGACCGGCCGCCGAGCTGCTGCCGGTGCACCGCCGGCTGACCAAGCGGCCCACGTCGTCGTCGTTCCCGTCCGGGCACGCGGCGTCGGCGGCGGCGTTCACCACGGCGGTCGCGATGGAGTCGCCCGCGTTGGCGGTGGCCGTCGCGCCGCTCGCGGCGGCGGTGGCCTACTCGCGGGTCCACACGGGGGTGCACTGGCCCTCCGACGTGGCCGCCGGCGCCCTGATCGGGACCGGCGCGGCCCTGCTGACCAGGCGTTGGTGGCCGATCGGGCAGACCGACGCGGCGTCGGCGCGCGAGTACCACGCCCTGGACGCGTTGGAGGACGGCGAAGGCCTGGTCGTGGTGGTCAACCCGGCGTCGGGCTTCGGCGGCGACCCGTCGGAGGACATCGCGCGGGCGTGGCCGAAGGCGCGGCTGGTGGACGTGGACGACCTGGACACGGTGGTGCCCGACTACACCCCGCGCGCCCTGGGCGTGGCCGGCGGGGACGGGACGGTCGCGGCGGTCGCGGCCGTGGCGGCGGCCCACCGCCTGCCGCTGGTGCTCGTCCCGGCGGGCACCCTCAACCACTTCGCCCGGGATGTGGGCGTGACCGGCCTGGACGACTCGGCGCGCGCGGTCGCGGCCGGTGACGGCGTGTTGGTGGACCTGGCGGCGGTGACGGTGGACGGCGAGGGTCCCCGCTGGTTCCTCAACACGGCCTCGCTGGGCGGCTACCCGGACATGGTCCGGCTGCGCGACAAGCTCCAGGACCGGTGGGGCAAGTGGCCGGCGGCGGTGATCGCCCTGTTCAAGGTCCTGCGCACGTCCCGCCCGCTGCGCGTCGAGCTCAACGGCGAGCGGCACCTGGTGTGGATGCTGTTCGTGGGCAACGGCCCGTACCGGCCCAAGGGTTTCGCGCCCACCATGCGCCCGGCGCTGGACCGCGGCCTGATGGACGTGCGCTACATCCGGGCGGACACCCGGTTCTCGCGGGCGCGGTTCTTCATCGGCGCGCTGCTGGGGTCGCTGAACAGCAGCCGGACCTACCGCCACCTCGAAACGCGCTGGTTGAACGTGCGCGTGCTGGACGGCTCGGTCGCCATCGCCACGGACGGCGAGGTCGGGCCGACCGGCTCGGAGTTCGCCTTCCGCGCCCGCCCGGCGGCCCTGGCCATCTACCGCCCCTGACCGTTATCTTTGACTCAGTCAACAGTTCCGTTGAGGGGGTCAACCATGACGGTCGCGGACGTCCGGGCGTTCAACCGCTTCTACACCGGCGTGATCGGCATCCTGGACAACGCCTACCTCAGCTCGCCGTACTCGTTGACCGAGGTCCGCGTGCTGTTCGAGCTGTCGGCCGGCACCGCCGAGACCGCCGACCTGCGCACCGGCCTGGGCCTGGACGCCGGCTACCTGAGCCGCATCCTCACCCGGTTCGACCGCGAGGGCCTGATCACCCGCTCGCCCTCCCCCGCCGACGCCCGCCGCCAGGTCGTCGGCCTGACCGATGCCGGACGGGCCGTGCTGGCCGACCTCGACGCCCGGTCCAACGCCGAGATCGGCGCGCTGCTGGACCGCGTCCCGCCGTCGGACCTGGCGTCCCTGGTCGGGGCCATGCGGCGGATCCAGCGGCTGCTCACCGGGGCCGAGCGCACCTACCTCCTGCGCCCCCTCAAGCCCGGCGACCTGGGCTGGGTCGTGCACCGGCACGGGGTCCGCTACGCCGAGGAGCACGGCTACGACCAGACCTTCGAAGCGCTGGTCGCCCGGGTCGTCGCCGACTACGTGGAGCACCACGACCCGCACCGCGAGGCGGCGTGGATCGCCGAGGTGGACGGCGAGCCGGCGGGGTCGGTCTTCTGCGTCAAGGCCGGCGAGGACACCGCCCAACTGCGCCTGCTGCTGGTCGAGCCGGAGGCACGCGGTCTGGGCATCGGCAAGCGCCTGGTCGAGGAGTGCGTCCGCTTCGCCCGCCGCGCCGAGTACCGGCGGATGACCCTGGAGACGGTGTCCGACGTCGAGGTGGCGCGGGGCATCTACAAGCGGGTCGGGTTTTCACCCGTCCAGGTCAAGCCGGTGCACAAGTGGGGCAAGGACGTGGTCGAGGAGACCTGGGCGCTCGACCTCTGATTCGACATCGTCGAACGGTTCCGCGCTAGAGTGATCGCGTGCCCGGTCCGATCCAGTCCATCGAGCGGGCAGCCGCGGTGCTGCGGCTGCTTGCCAGTGGCGCGCGTCGGATGGGGGTCGGCGAGCTCGCCCGAGCGCTCGAGCTGCCCAAACCCACCGTGCACGGCATCCTGCGCACCCTCCAGCTGGTCGGCTTCGTGGAACAGAGCCCCGACACGGGCAAGTACCAGCTCGGTGCGGCGCTGTTCCACATCGGGTCCAGCTACCTCGACGGCAACGAGCTGCGCACCCGCGCGCTGAACTGGTCGGACTCGCTGGCCGCCCGGAGCATGGAGAGCGTCCGCATCGGCACGCTGCACGAGGGCCAGGTGCTGGTCGTGCACCACGTCTTCCGGCCGGACAACTCCCGCCAGGTGCTGGAGGTGGGCGCGCTGCTGCCCGCGCACGCCAGCGCCCTGGGCAAGGTCCTGCTGGCCAACGACCCCGTCGGGCACGTCGACGAGGAGCCGCTCAAGGCCTACACCGCCGACACCATCACCGGCCCCGACCAGCTCAGCGACGCGTTGGAGCAGGTCAGGCAGCGTGGCTGGGCGTTCGAGGCGGAGGAGCTGGTCGAGGGCGAGGTGTCGCTGGCCGCGCCCATCCGCGACCGGCGGGCGGTGACCGTGGGCGCGATAGGGATCTCCGGCCCCGTCGAGCGGCTGTGCGACGCCGACCGGCAGCCGCGCACCGAGCTGGTGTCCTACGTCCGGGAGGCCGCGCGGTCCATCTCGCGCGAGCTCGGCGCCATCCCCTGGTAAATCCGTCGTTTCCGGAGGGTTGACATCTTGTGAGCGTCGGCACAGGATTCACGCGCACCGTACGACATTGTCGAACGGCATTCAGGCCAGAGAGGGCGCGCGGATGACCAACCAGTCGATCTTCATCGGGGAGTTCCTGGGCACCGCCCTGCTGTTGCTGCTGGGCAACGGCGTGGTGGCGGGCGTGGTGTTGGCGAAGTCGAAGTCCAACGGGGCCGGCTGGGCGGTGATCACGTTCGGGTGGGGCTTCGCCGTGCTGGCGGCGGCCTACGCGACCGCGCCGCTGTCCGGCGCGCACCTCAACCCGGCGGTGACGCTGGGCCTCGCGATCCACTCGGGCGACTTCAGCACGGTCCCGCTCTACCTGGTCGCCCAGTTCCTCGGCGCGTTCGTCGGCGCGGTCCTGTGCTACCTGGTCTACCTGGGCCAGTTCCGCGCCAACGAGGGTGAAGTGCTCGGGATCTTCTCCACCGGCCCCGAGATCCGCAACACCGTGCAGAACCTGCTCACCGAGATCATCGCGACGTTCGTGCTGGTCTTCGTCATCCTGGCCACCGGCCAGACCAAGGGCCTGTCCACCTCGGGCACCGGCGTGCTGATCGTCGCGCTGCTCGTGGTCGGCATCGGCATGTCCCTCGGCGGCCCCACCGGGTACGCCATCAACCCCGCGCGCGACCTCGGTCCCCGCATCGCGCACGCCGTCCTGCCGATCCCCGGAAAGGGTGGATCGGACTGGGGATACGCCTGGATCCCCGTCGTTGGTCCGCTGATCGGTGGAGCATTTGCCGGTCTGGTCGACATCGCCGTCTTCTGAGGAGCAACCGTTGAGCACTTACATCGCCGCAATCGACCAGGGCACCACCTCGTCCCGCTGCATCGTCTTCGACCACGGCGGCGGCATCGTCTCCGTGGCCCAGAAGGAGCACCGGCAGATCTTCCCCAAGCCCGGCTGGGTCGAGCACGACGCCGAGGAGATCTGGGCCAACGTGCTGGACGTGGTCCACGGCGCGCTCCAGAAGGCCTCGCTGACCGTCCACGACCTCGCCGCGGTCGGCATCACCAACCAGCGCGAGACCACCGTCGTCTGGGACAAGGCGACCGGCGTCCCCGTGCACAACGCGATCGTCTGGCAGGACACCCGCACCGACCAACTGGTCAAGGAACTCGGCGAGCAGAACCGGTTCCGCGACAAGTGCGGCCTGCCGCTGGCCACCTACTTCTCCGGCCCGAAGGTCCGCTGGCTGCTCGACCACGTCGACGGCCTGCGCGAGCGCGGCGAGAAGGGCGAGGTGCTGTTCGGCACGATCGACACCTGGCTGATCTGGAAGCTCACCGGCCGGCACGTCACCGACGTCACCAACGCCAGCCGCACCATGCTGATGAACCTGGAGACGCTGGACTGGGACGACGAGCTGGTCGAGGCGATCGGCGTGCCGCGGGCGATGCTGCCCGAGATCCGCTCCTCCGCCGAGGTCTACGGCCACGCGACCGGCACCCTGGAGGGTGTCCCGGTGGCCTCCGCGCTGGGCGACCAGCAGGCGGCCCTGTTCGGCCAGACCTGCTACGCGCCCGGCGAGGGCAAGTGCACCTACGGCACCGGCAGCTTCCTGCTGGTCAACACCGGTGACAAGCCGATCCTGTCGCAGAACGGCCTGCTCACCACGGTCGGCTACAAGATCGGCGACCAGCCCGCGTCCTACGCGCTGGAGGGCGCGATCGCGGTGACCGGCGCGCTGGTGCAGTGGTTCCGCGACAAGATGGGCCTGATCTCCAGCGCCCCCGAGATCGAGACGCTGGCCCGGTCGGTCGAGGACAACGGCGGCGCGTACTTCGTGCCCGCGTTCTCCGGCCTGTTCGCGCCGCACTGGCGCTCCGACGCGCGCGGCGTCATCGCGGGTCTGACCGGTTACATCGACAAGGGCCACATCGCGCGCGCCGTGCTGGAGGCCACCGCGTGGCAGACCCGCGAGGTCGTGGACGCGATGAACGCCGACTCCGGCGTGGACCTGACCACGCTGAAGGTCGACGGCGGCATGACCGCCAACAACCTGCTGATGGGTTTCCTGGCCGACGTCCTGGACGTGCCCGTGGTGCGCCCGATCATCGCCGAGACCACCTGTCTGGGCGCCGCGTACGCGGCCGGTCTGGCGGTCGGCTACTGGTCGGACACCGAGTCGCTGCGGGAGAACTGGCACAAGGCCGCCGAGTGGCTGCCGAGCATGGACGCGAAGACCAGGGACAAGGGTTACCGGAAGTGGAAGAAGGCGGTCGAGCGGACCGTCGGCTGGATCGACGAGGACGACAACGATGAGTGAGCAGCGGGCCAGGGCACGCGAGGCGCTGGGACACGGCGCCTTCGACCTGGTCGTGATCGGTGGCGGCGCCCTGGGCATCGCCACGACGTGGGCGGCGGCCCGATCGGGCCTGCGGGTGGCGCTGGTGGAGGCTGGTGACTTCGCCGGCGCCACCTCCAGCGCGTCGTCCAAGCTCGTGCACGGCGGCCTGCGCTACCTGGCGATGGGTCCGAGCGCGGTGCCGATGGTGCGCGAGAACCACGCCGAGCGCCGGGCTCTCGGCGACCGACTGGCACCACACCTGGTCCGGCCCTTGCCGTTCCTCGTGCCGGTGTACCGGGGCGGGCCGCACTCGCGGCCCGTCCTGGGCGCGGGCGTGATGCTGTACTCGGCGCTGTCCGGGTTCGGCGACGGCCTGGGCAAGGTGCTGTCGGCGCGGCGGGCGCAGGAGTACGTGCCGCAGATCCGTCTAGACGGCCTCCGCGGCGCGGCCCTGTACTACGACCACCAGATGAACGACAGTCGCGTCGCCATCACGGCGGCACGCGCGGCAGCCGAGGCCGGCGCGGTGTTGCTGAACCACGTCGAGGTGGTCGGCCTGCGCAAGCGCGGCTCCCTCGTCACCGGCGTGGAACTCCGCGACCGCCTGGATGATTCGACTTTCGGCGTGGACGCGACCGTGGTCGTCAACGCAACCGGCCCGTGGCTGGACCACTTGCGCCGCATGGAGGACCCGTCGGCCGCGCCCAGCATCCGCCTGTCCAAGGGCGCGCACCTGGTGCTGCGGACGGACACGCCGTGGCGCGCGGCCATGACCATCCCGGTGGACGACGTGCGCGTGTCGTTCGCGATCCCGTGGGAGGGTCAGCTGCTGCTGGGTACTACGGACGAGGCCTACGAGGGCGACCCGGCCGACGTGGCGTGCTCGGAGCAGGACATCGACCAGATCCTGGGCGAGGCGTCCACCGGCATCCAGCCAGAGGCCCTGGACCGCTCCAGGCTGGCGTACACCTTCGCCGGCCTACGCGTACTCCCAGGTGGCGCAGGCGACACCAGCCACGCCAAACGCGAAACCGTCATCACCGCGGGCCGCGGCGGCATGATCAGCGTGGCCGGCGGCAAGTGGACCACGTTCCGCCGCATCGGCGGTGCAGTCCTGGCGCGGGTAGGCGAGTCCTTGGGCCGCGACCTGTCCCACGCCTTCGACGGCGTCCCTTCGGCCCTCCCCGGCGCTGCCCTACCCGCCCACGTAGGCGCAGTCCTGGAACGCGAACTCCCCACCCTGCCCGACGACGTGGTCAAACACCTGGCCACGCACTACGGCACCATGAGCCACGAGGTCCTGGCCCTGGCCCTCGAGGACCCCACCCTCCTGGACCGCGTGCACCCGGACGGCCCGGACATCTGGGCCCAGGTGGCACACGCAAAGCGCTACGAATGGGCCACAGAGGTAGACGACGTCCTCCGCCGCCGAACCACGGTGGTGGTGCGCGGCCTGGACACCCCCTCGGTACGCGAACGCACCGGCAAACTCCTCTCCCAAGCCACCGCCTAACCCCTACCCGCCCCACACCCCTGACCGGCCAACGGGAGGCCCGGCCCCACCGCCAGGCCTCCCGCCGCCGTCCCCACCACCCCGCGCGCCTCTTTTCGCCCGCGTCCGCCGCCAATCACAGCCGCCACCCACCGCAGCCGCCCTGCACGCGCAGCCACTGGCAGCCGCGACCCGCCGCTCCGACGCGCCGCAACCCCACCCGCGGCAGCCGCAACCCCCAGCCGCCGATCGCGGCATGACTTATCGGCCGCCGCAGCCGGGCGCCGCGCTGGGCCGATCCCCCGCCGGTCATCGCCGTGAGCCACCCCGCCCTACCACCTACCGATCCCGGCGAGCCGCCAGCCCCGGCCACCCGCTTCGTCAAACCGGCCGCCCACCGGTCCCGGCCACCCGCTTCCCCAATCTGGCCAGCCGCCGATCCCGGCCAGCCGCCTCGCCAAACCCGGCCACCCACCGATGCCAGCCAGCCGCCAACCGCCAGCCGTCCGCCCGCACTGCCTGCCAGCGCTCAGCCGCTCGCCGCAACCGCCGCGGACAGCGCGTGCAGCTGGCCTGCGCCCGCGTGCGTGCAGCTGGCCTGCGCCCGCGTCGGGCACCCGCCGCGAGAGCCATCGGCCGAGGGCTCGGGCGGTTCCTGCTCGGGCGGTTCCTGCTCCGGCAGGCCTCCGCCGCGTCACCCCTCCGCAGTGCCGCCCTCCGTCGGGTCATCCTCGGCAGCCTCGTCCTCGGTCGGGTCGTCTTCGCTGGGTCGCCCTTCGCCGCGCCGCGCTCCGTTGTTACTTGCGACGCGCGAGTTGTTCGAAACGGTGTTACGGATGCATCGCACGATCGGGTGAAACACGGCGAAGGCCCCCGGATTGGTCGCGGGGGCCTTCGCCGTGGTGGTTCGGCAGGTCTTTACTTGTCGTCGCCGTTGGGAGGCAGCTGCACGTCTGTCACCGGCTTCTTCTTGCCGCCCTTGGCCGGGGCGGTGGGAGTGTCGGGTGGGAGGAGGGGGGTCAGGGCGGCGCCCTTGATGCGGCGGAAGGCTCGGCGGGGGCGGTTGCGTTCCAGGACCGCCACCTCCAGCTTCGGCTGGTCCAGCAGTTCCGGTTTGCCGTTGCCGGTGCTGGTGCTGCCGGTGCTGAGGGCCTTCACCGCTACGCCCACGGCCTCGGCCAGGGGCAGGTTCTCCGCGTAGGCGTCCTTCAGGGCGTTGCCGGTCGCCTCGGCCTGGCCGCCCATCACGACGTACTGCGGCTCCTCCACGATCGACCCGTCGTAGGTCAAGCGGTAGAGGGTGTCCTCCTCCGGGTCCGTGCCGACCTCGGCTACGCAGATCTCCACCTCGAGCGGCTTGATCTGCTCGCTGAACACCGAGCCCAGGGTCTGCGCGTACACGTTCGCCAGCGAGCGGCCCGTCACGTCGCGCGGGTCGTTCTGGTAGCCCCGGATGTCGGCGAAGCGGATGCCCGCCTGGCGCAGGTTCTCGAACTCGCTGTACCGGCCGACGGCCGCGAAGCCGATGCGGTCGTAGATCTCCGAGACCTTGTGGAGGGTCGACGACGGGTTCTCCGCCACGAACAGCACGCCGTCGGCGTAGCGCAGCACGACCACGCTGCGGCCCCGGGCGATGCCTTTGCGGGCGTACTCCGAGCGGTCCCGGAGGATCTGCTCGGGTGAGGCGTACAACGGCAGGGTCACTGGTGCGGCTCCTACAAGTCGGCGGGTGGGGAGGAGAAGCTCAGCCCGTGGGGCTGGACCGGCGGCCTTCGACGACCGCCTCGGCGTGCCTCGCGGCCTCCGCGTCGGTCAGCTGCACGGCGCCCTCGGCGCCGGTGATCGTGACGACCACGGGGTAGATCTTCCGGATCACGTCCGGCCCGCCGGTGCCCGAGTCGTCGTCGGCCGCGTCGTAGAGCGACTCGACCGCGGCGCGCACGGCCTTCTCGACGTCGGCGTCCGGGTCGTAGAGCTTCTTCAGCGCCGACTTGGCGAACACCGAGCCCGAGCCGACGGCCGCGTAGCCCTGGGTCTCCTCGTACCGACCGCCGGTCACATCGTAGGACACGATCCGGCCGGCGCGCTCCGGGTCGGGCGCGTCGGCGTCGAAGCCCGCGAACAGCGGCACCACCGCGAGACCCGCCAGCGCCGCGTCCAGGTTGCCCTTGATCATCGCCGACAGCCGGTTCGCCTTGCCGTCCAGCGACAGCGAGACGCCCTCGATCTTCTCGTAGTGCCGCAGCTCGACCGCGAACAGCCGGACGATCTCGACCGCGATGCCCGCCGTGCCCGCGATGCCCACCGCCGAGTAGTCGTCGGTGACGAACACCTTCTTCATGTCGCGCTGCGCGATCATGTTGCCCATCGTGGCCCGCCGGTCGCCCGCGATCACCACGCCGCCCTTGAACGTCAGCGCCACGATCGTGGTGCCGTGCGGCGCCTGCACGACCGAGCCCTCGGGGTAGTGCCGCGCGGACGGCAGCAGTTCGGGGGCTTGGGCGCGCAGGAAGTCGGTGAACGACGACGACCCCGGCCGGAGGTAGGCCGGGGGCAGCGACGCGGCCGGGTAGTGCCCGGTCGAGCTGTGGTCCATAGGTGCGTTTTTCTCCTAGATCCGCGGTGGGCTGCTACTCGCCGCCCTTTTGCACGTACGCGCGGACGAAGTCCTCCGCGTTCTCCTCCAGCACGTCGTCGATCTCGTCGAGGATGGCGTCCACGTCCTCGCCGAGCTTCTCGCGGCGTTCCTGGCCGGCGGCGGCTGCGCCGTCGGCGCCGTCGTCACCGTCGCCGCCGCCCTGCTTCTGGACCTGTTCCTGGGCCATGTCGACCTCCCCGTTTCAGCGGTCCTTGCGGTCAACATTACCCACCAGGTCCGACATTTGGTGCCTGCCACTCGGGTTTGTCGATCAACCGCGGGTGAGGGCCTCCACGAGCTGCTCGGCGGTGTCCGAGGCCTCCAGCAGCGCCCCGACGTGGGCTTTCGTCCCGCGCAGGGGCTCCAGTGTGGGGATGCGGACCAGGGATTCGCGTCCGAGGTCGAAGATCACCGAATCCCACGAGGCCGCGGCCACCGAGGTGGGGTAGCGCTCCAGGCACCGGCCGCGGAAGTAGGCGCGGGTGTCCTCCGGCGGCGCGAGCACGGCGGCGCGCACCTCCTCCTCGCTGACCAGGCGTTTCATCGAGCCGCGCGCGACCAGCCGGTTGTACAGGCCCTTGTCCAGCCGCACGTCGGAGTACTGGAGGTCGACCAGGTGCAGCCGGGGCGAGCCCCAAGCCAGGCCGTCGCGCGCCCGGTAGCCCTCCAGCAGGCGCAGCTTGGCGGGCCAGTCCAGCCGATCGGCGCACTCCTGCGGGTCGCGGGCCAGCGCGTCGAGCACCTCGCCCCACACGCGCAGCACCTCGCGGTCGCCGCTGCCCTCCTTGTCCACGAACTCCGAGGCGCGCTCGAAGTAGGCGTACTGGAGGTCCAACCCGGTGAACTTCCGTCCGCCGGCCAGCTCCACGCGGGTCTTCAGCGTCGGGTCGTGGCTGATCTGGTGCACCGCGCGCACCGGGTCCTGCAACCGCAGGTCGTCGAAGCGGCGACCGGCCTCGATCATGTCCAGCACCAGCGAGGTGGTGCCGACCTTGAGGTACGTGGAGTACTCGGCCAGGTTCGCGTCGCCGATGATGACGTGCAGCCGGCGGTACTTGTCGGCGTCGGCGTGCGGCTCGTCGCGGGTGTTGATGATGCCGCGCTTGAGCGTGGTCTCGAGGCCCACCTCGACCTCGATGTAGTCCGAGCGCTGCGACAGCTGGAAGCCCGCCTCCTCGCCGGACGGGCCGATGCCGACCCGCCCGGAGCCCACCACGACCTGGCGGGACACGAAGAACGGCGTCAGCCCCGCGATCACGGCGGTGAACGGGGTGCTGCGCTGCATCAGGTAGTTCTCGTGGGTGCCGTAGCTGGCGCCCTTGCCGTCCACGTTGTTCTTGTACAGCTGGAGGCGCGGCTGGCCGGGGACGGTGGCGGCGCGCATGGCCGCCTCCTCCATGACCCGCTCCCCCGCCTTGTCCCAGATCACCGCGTCGCGCGCGTTGGTGACCTCGGGCGCGGAGTACTCCGGGTGGGCGTGGTCGACGTAGAGCCGGGCGCCGTTGGTGAGGATGACGTTGGCGGCGCCGAGGTCCTCCACGTCGCTGTCGCCGGGGTGGCCGCCGGGCGCGCCGAGGTCGAAGCCGCGCGCGTCGCGCAGCGGCGACTCCACCTCGTAGTCCCAGCGCGCCCGGCGCGCCCGCGGTATGTCGGCGGCTGCCGCGTAGGCCAGCACCACCTGTGTGGAGGTGAGGACCGGGTTGGCGGTCGCGTCACCCGGCACCGCGATGCCGTACTCGACTTCGGTTCCCATGATCCGCCGCATACCCCGCAGCCTACGACGTGCCACCGACATTCCGTGTGTGCCGCCGTCACGTTTCACCCGGCGGCCAGCCCCGCCGCGGGTCGGATGCGGGACGCCCCGCGGGCGGGTCCGAAGGCCGCCAGGACGGCCAGGACGACCACCCCCGCACCCCCGACCAGCAGCGGGACCAGCGACGCGGTCGGCACGGCGAACACCCCGAACGCCAGCAGCGTCAGCTCCGCGTACACCAGCCCGAACAGACCCCCGCCCAGCACGCCGACCAGCGCCAACAGCACCGCTTCGGCCATCACGCCGCCTTGGAGGCCGCCCTTGGTCACGCCCAGCGCGCGCCGCAGCGCCATCTCCTTGCGCCGCTCCTGCACGGAGATCGTCAACGCGGTGCCGATACCGGTCACGGCGACCGCCACGGACAGTCCCAGCAGCACCATCAGCATCAGGATGCCCAGGTCGAGATAGCGCTGATTCTGTGCGGTCGTCTCGGCCTTGGTCCGCACCAGAACGGTCGGCGCGTCCTTCAGACCCGCCCGCACGGCGTCCTGGAACGCCGCCGGGTCGGCGCCCGGCCGCAGCGCCACCAACACCCGAGAGGCGGGCGCGAGGGTCGTGTCGGCGATGACCGCGTCCACATGGTCGACCAGGGTGCTGGGCACGGTGCCGACGAACGTGGCCGTGCGCGCGCCGCCGGGCAGGCCGTCCAGGGTGACCGGCTGCCCCACCACGGCCCCCATTTCGCCGGCGGTGAACTCGTCGAGCAGCACGGTGCCGGTGCGGAAGTCCGCGCCGCCCGCGTTCTGGGCGGCCAGCCACGCCCTCATCCGTTCGGGGTCCACGCCAGCCACGGTGGTCGGGATCTTGTCGCCCTCCTCGTCGACCTGGCTCCCGCGGGCGGTGTGGAAGACGACGCTGCCCGCCACCTCGGGCCGGTTGACCGCCGCCGCCGCGCGGGCGTCCAGCGCCCGCCCACCGGAGTCCAGGACCACGGCGTCGGGCCGGGGCTCGTTGCTGAACTCGTCCTCCAGCCGTTGCGCCGAGCCCACGGTGACGGCGAAGTAGGTGACCATCGCGGCGGACAGCAGCAGCGGCATCGCCACCGACGCCGACCGCTGCGGCACCCGCCGCACCTCGGCCGCCGCCAGCTTCCACTGCGCGCCGCCGAACCGGCTCGCCACCGACCCGAAGATCCGCCCCAGGCCGGGCACCACGACCGGTCCGAGGACGCCGAACAGGCCCGCGACCGCCGCGATGCCGGAGAACAGGATGAGGAAGATCGCCGCCATCGACCCCTGGGCCAGCACGCCCAGGAACGCCATCCCGGCCGCCGCGACCACCAGGACCAGGCCGAACACCCGCCGGCGACGCACCACGGCGCGGTCCGGCGCCTGCCCCTCGGACGTGCGCAGCGCGGCCAGCGGCGAGATCCGCGCGGCGGCCAGCGACGGCCGGACGGCGGCGAACGCGCTGAGCACCGCGGCCACCGACACGCCGAGCACGAACTGCCACCCGGTCGGCAGCAGCGGCGGGCTCAGCTCCACCGCGCCCAGCAGCGCGGACAGGCCCGTGACGTCGAACAGCCGCGCCAGCAGCCACGCCACCGTGCCTCCCAGCACCGAGCCCACCGCGCCGGCCACGGCACCGGTGAGCAGCGCTTCCAGCAGGTTCCCCCACACCAGCGGGCCTCGGTGAGCGCCCAGGCAGCGCAGCAGGGCCGTGTGCCGCTGCCGCTGCGCATAGACCGCGCGGAAGGTCGCCGACGCCACGAACACCGAGGTCGCCAGCGCCAGGATGCTGAACGGCAGGAACACCACCATCAGTTCGTCACTCAGCGGTTCGGCCCGCACGGAAGCCGCCGGGTCCACCCGGTAGGTCGCTCCGAGAGCCTGCGCGATCGCCGCCGCGTCACCGCCGATGACGTGCAAGGACAGGAAGTCCGGCGTGCCACCCAGCCGGGCCGCCAGGCCCTCGCCCACGACGATCCTGGGCTCCTCGCCGGTCCCGCCGCGCTTGGTGATGCCCCGGACCACGACGTCGATCGGCTTGCCGGCGGCGTCGGCCATCTTCACCGACGCGCCGGGCCGCAGTCCGTGCTGGTAGGCGGTCACCCGGTCGACCGCGATCTCGCCGTCCCGCGCCGGCGAGCGGCCGTCCAGGATCGGCACCCGGCGCATCCCGTCCCGGTCCACCTCGATGTCGGCACGCGCCCGCTGCTCGCTGGCACGGCCGTTGAGCAGCAGGTCCGCTTCGACCAGTCGGGCGGGCACGACCTGCCGCACACCCGGCACCGCCGCGACCTTGTCGGCCACGCTCTGGTCGAGCACCGCGTTCTCGTAGGGCACTGTGCGGACCACCAGGTCGACGTCGGCCGGCACGACCGGCGCGCCGTCGTTGACGGCCCGGTCCATAGCGGTGCTGAGCATCAAGGACGCCAGCAAGCAGGCAACACCGACCACCAACGCGATACCGGGCAACACCGCGCGCCCGGGCCGAGCCCGGAACTCGGCGACGGCGAGCCGCAGGGAAGTAGACACAACGCTCCTCGGTGAATGGCACGACGACGCCACTGAAAGTAGGAACGGTGCGGGTCGGCGGGCGTCGGCCCGCGGTAGCACGGTCCGGTACGACCTGGGGAGGATCTTGGCGTGGAACACGTGCTGGTGGTGGACGAGAACGGCGCACCGGTCGGGTCGGCGACGCGGGAGCGGGTGCGCGCGGAAGGGCTGTGGCACGTCTGCGCGGCGATCGTCGTGCGGTCGCTGGACGGCGAACGGCTGTTCGTGCACCGCCGCACCGACACCAAGGACGTCTACCCCGGCCTCTACGACCCGACGTGCGGCGGCGTGGTCGCGGCGGGCGAAACGCCGGACGAGTGCGCCGCGCGGGAACTGGCCGAGGAACTGGGTGTCCACACCACCCCGGAGTTCTGCTTCACGACGCCGTTCGTGGATGGAACCATCCGCTACACCGCGCACGTTTACCAGGTGCGCACGGACGGCCCGTTCACCCTCCAGCCCGAGGAAGTGGCGTGGGGCGGGTGGATGGACCTCGCCGACGTGCGCGCGAAGGCCGACGACCCCGAGTGGCCGGTGGTGCCGGACGGTCGGGAACTGATCCTGGGGTGGTTCTCGTGCTGGGCATGATCTTCGCGATGTCGATCCCCGGCCTCGCCGTGCTGCTGGTGGGCCTGGCGACCGGCGAGCGGGTGTGGCGCGCGGTCCGCCGCCGCCAGGGTCACCCGGTCGTGTCGCGGGCGGCGTTCGACGAGTTCACCCAGATCGTGCACGGCAGCAAGCGCATCGAGCTGGACGAGCGGCAGGTCGAGCTGATGCGCCGCGACGACGAGGAGGACGGCGCTCCCCCGCGCGGCCCGATCGACCTCGACTCCGGCGCGGTGCGGCTCACCCCCAAGGCAGCGCCGCCCGCGTAGCCCAGTACTCGGGCGCGGGTTCGGCCAGCTCGGCCAGGTCGCCGGGGTCCAGGTCGACCTCGCCGGCACGCAGGTTCGAGCGCAGCTGGTCCACGCTCGCCGCGCCGGAGAGCACCACGTCCACCCACGGCTGGGCGCGCACGGCGGCCAGCGCGATCGCGTCCGGCCCCACGTCGTGCTTGGCGGCCAGTTCGCGGACGGCGGCGGGCGGGTCCACGGCGAGCCGCCCGTTGGCCATGCCCTCCTTGACGAACACCTCCGCACCCGACTCGTGCGCCCACGCCAGCGCCGGCCCCACCGAGGGCTCCAGCACGTTCCAGGTCGATTGCACGGCCTCGAACAGCCGCCGCCCCTCGACCTCCAGGTCCAGGGCGCGGCGCACGGTGTCCGCCTGCCTCGGGCCCGAGGTGGAGAAGCCCAGGCGCACACCCGAGTCGCGTAGCCGGCCCAGCGCGCCGAGGAGTTCGGGGTTGCCGAACAGCGGGCTGTCGCCGGTCAGCGAGTGCACCTTGTAGAGGCCGAGGTGCGCCCCGAGCAGGGCCTCGGTCTCGGCCCACTGCCGGGTGAACCGCTCCAGCGAGTGCTCCTTGACCTCGTGCGTGGCAACGTCCCGCCGCCACCCGGCGACGTACTCGTAACCCCACTTGCTGGACACGCGCACATCCCGGTGGCCTCGATCGTCCAGCCACTGCGCCAGGAACTCCTCGGCCCGCCCGTAGGAACGCGCCGCGTCCACTCTGCGCACCCCGGCCGCGTAGGCCGCGTCGAGCACGGCGTGGCACGCGGCACGCATGGCGTCCACGTCCCGATCGGCGGGGAGAGCGCCGTCCCGGCCCAGGTTGATGTAGGCGGGACGACCGAGCGCGGCGAGGCCTAGAGCGAAGTCGGGCACGCCCGACACCGTAACCGGCGGCCGTCGCCGACCGCCGGTCACGCGCGTTTCAGGCGTCCCGGCGCAGTAGCACCAGCGCGCCACCGCCGAGCGCGACGACGAGGTAGGCCACCATTGCCAGCCCAGCCGCCCACTGCCCCAGCGGCGCACCCGGCAGCTCCCCCGCCAGCTGCGGAGGGAGGATCGGCGGCATGATCGCGTACAGCCGCTCGTTCCACGGCGCGGGCAGCAGCAGCGTGATGCCCGGCAGCACGAACAGCAGCCCGCACAGCGTCACCAGCGCGCCCGCCGTGGACCGCAGCAGGAAGCCCAGGCCCAGCCCGAACAGGCCCATCGTGGTCAGCGAGGCCGTGTTCGCCAGCAGGGTCGGCATCGCCTCGGACAGGGAGTCGTAGGCCGAGATCGGCTTGGGTCGGTCCCCGGTGACGAGTTCGCCGAACAGGAAACCCAGGAACGTCACCACCGCGCCCACCACCAGCGACGTGCCGCCGACGACGGCGGACTTGGCCAGCAGCAGGGAGCGGCGGCGGGGCACGCTGACGAGGGCGGTGCGGATCATGCCGCTGCCGTACTCCGAGGTCACCGCCAGCGCGCCCAGCACACCCAGCACGAAGTGGCCGAACGGCAGCACCACCATGCCGGGGTCGGCGGCGCCGAAGTTCGCCTGCACGTCCGGTGGCTGGCTGTCGTAGTCGGCGGTCATCAGGTAGGACACCAGCACGCCCGCCGACAGCGCCAGGACCAGCACCAGCAGCAGGTAGACCGTCGAGCGGACGGTGCGCAGCTTGAGGAACTCCGAGGCCAGGACGTCGGTCATCGGGCCACCGTCCGGTACTCGACGCTGTCGTCGGTCAGCTCCAGGTAGGCGTCCTCGAGCGACGCGCTGCGCGGGGTCAGCTCGTGCACCGGGACGCCCCGGTGGGCGGCGGCCTCGCCGATGTCGTAGGCGCTCAGGCCGTGCACCAGCAGTGCGCCGTCCTCGTGCCGGACGGTCGCGCCGAGCCGTTCGACGGCCGCCGCGAGGTCCTGGGGCGCCGACGTGCGGACCAGGACGTCCCGTTGGAAGCGTTCGGTCAGTTCCCGCATCGAGGCTTCGAGGATGAGCCGGCCGCGCCCGATCACCACGACCCGGTCGGCGGTCAGCGCCATCTCGCTCATCAGGTGGCTGGACACCAGCACCGTGCGGCCCTCCGCGGCCAGACCCCGCATCAGGTGACGGATCCAGCGGATGCCCTCCGGGTCCAGGCCGTTGACCGGTTCGTCGAACAGCAGCACCGCCGGGTCGCCGAGCAGGGCCGCCGCGACGCCCAGCCGCTGCTTCATGCCCAGCGACAACGTGCCGACCCGGCGGCGGGCGACACCGGCGAGCCCGACCTGTTCCAGCACCTCCACGACCCGCTTGACGCCGATGCCGTTGCTGCGCGCCAGCACCCGGAGGTGGTTGTAGACGCTCCGGCCGCCGTGCACGGCGTTCGCGTCGAGCAGCGCGCCGACGTGGTGCAGGGGCCGCGGGACGTCGGCGTAGCGCCGGCCGTCGACCAGGGCCTCGCCGCTGGTGGGGCGGTCCAGGCCGAGGACCGCGCGCATGGTCGTGGACTTGCCGGCGCCGTTGGGGCCGAGGAACCCGGCCACGTAGCCGGGTTTGACCTCGAAGCTGAGCCCGTCGACGGCCCGGTGGGCGCCGTAGCGCTTGGTGAGTTCGCGTACTTCGATCACGGCGTCGAGCGTCGCGGGCCCGGGGCGCTCCCGGGATCGGACGGCGGTCTTCGTTCCGGGTCGGACCGTGGTCCGATGTCCGCCGCCGTGCGCCCGGATAGCGTCAGCGTCGTGCGATCACGTCTGCCCGCCTGGCTCCCGACGGTCTACCTGTACCTGCTGGACGTGCTCGCGGGCGTGCTGGCGACGGTGATCTACCTGGAGTTCGTCCAGGACAGCGACGGGCCGCACTGGCTGGGCTACACCCTCGCCGCGCTGGTCGGGCTGCCGCTGGCGGTGCGCCGGAAGTGGCCGCTGACCGTCGCGCTGGTCGTGGTGACCGCGCTCGGCGCCGCCACCGTCCTGCACATGACCCGCGAGCCGTACTCGGCCGCCGCGTTCGCGCTCTACATGGCCGCCGCGACCGCGCCGCGCAACCGGTCGGTGGCGATGCTGGGGTACTCGCTGGTGGTCGGCGCCGTCACGATCTTCCACGCCGAGCCCTCGCCGGACGACCTGGGCCTGGCGATCGTGGTGGCGGTGCTGCTGACCGGGTCGTGGGCGCTGGGCCACTCCACGCGCGTCCGCCGCGCCTTCGCCGACCGCGCCGCCGCCGACGAGGCCGCCAAGGCCGTCGCGGACGAGCGGCTGCGCATCGCGCGCGAGCTGCACGACGTGGTCGCGCACAGCCTGTCGTTGATCACGGTGAAGGCGGGCATCGCCAACCACGTCGCCGACACGCAGCCGGAGCTGGCGCGGGAGGCGCTGGCGGTCATCGAGACCACGAGCCGGGGCACGCTGGTGGAGATGCGGCGGCTGCTGGGCGTGCTGCGCTCGGAGGACTCGTCGGCGGAGCTGGAGCCGATGCCGGGCCTGGACGACCTCCCCGGGCTGGTCGAGCGGGCGGGGCTCGCGGGCGTGCCGGTGGACCTGGCGGTGTCCGGCGGTCCGCTGCCCGACGCGCTGGGGTTGACCGTGTACCGGATCGTGCAGGAGTCGGTGACCAACGTGGTCAAGCACGCGGCGCCCGCGCGGTGCCGGGTCGAGGTGGCGGTGGGCGAGTCGTCGGTGCGCATCGCGGTGACCGACGACGGTCCGGGTGAACGGGTGCTCACCGGTGGCGGCGGGCACGGGCTGATCGGGATGCGGGAGCGGGTGGCGGTGTACGGGGGCACGTTCGCGGCGGGGCCGCGCGGCGGTGGCGGGTTCCAGGTGCGGGCGGAGGTGCCGTTCGCGTGATCGACGTCGTGGTGGTGGACGACCAGGCCCTGCTGCGCGGCAGCTTCCGGGTGCTGGTGGACTCGGCGCCGGACCTGCGGGTGGTCGGCGAGGCCGGCGACGGGGCGGAGGCGGTGCGGGTGGTCACCCGGACCCGGCCGGACGTGGTGCTGATGGACGTGCGGATGCCCGGCATGGACGGCATCGCGGCCACCCGGGAGGTCGCGATGTCCTCGCCGGAGTCGCGGGTGCTCATCCTGACCACGTTCGACCTGGACGAGTACGTCTATTCGGCGCTGCGGGCGGGTGCCAGCGGCTTCCTGCTCAAGGACACACCGCCGGCCGAACTGCTGGCCGCGATCCGGGTGGTCGCCGAGGGTGACGGACTGCTGTCGCCGTCGGTGACCAGGCGGTTGATCTCGGAGTTCGCGAGGCTGCCCGAGTCGCGGCCGGTCAAGTTGGACGGCGTCACCGACCGGGAGCGCGAGGTGCTGGCCCTGATCGCCCGCGGCCTGTCGAACACCGAGATCACCCAGGCCCTGCACCTGTCGGTCGGCACGGTGAAGACCCACATCGGGCGGCTGCTGCACAAGCTCCAGGCCCGCGACCGGGCTCAGCTGGTCATCGCCGCGTACGAGTCGGGTCTGGTGTCGGCAGGCGGGAGCTGACCGCCGCGTAGACCGCCTCCGGGTCGGCGGAGTTGGTCACCAGCGGCAACGCCACGAACCGGCGGTCGAACCACTTGCGGTGCAGCCCGTCGAAGCGCTCGGCGATCCCCTGGTCGGCGGGCTCCACCAGCAGGTAGTGCTGACCGTAGACGCTCGCCAGGTCCACCGAGACCACCCTGGACCACTCCAGCACGGCGTGCCGGCGGCCCATCCGCAACTCCAGGCCCGCGTCGCTCACGCGCACGCCGCTGCCGCCGCGGACCACGACGATCACCAGGCCGACCAGCAGCGCCACCGCCGCCAGCCCGAACGCGCCCGCACCACCCCACTGCCCGCCCGAACCGAACACGAAGGCCAGCACGCCCGCGCCCACCGCCAGCACTCCGAACGAGCCGACCAGCGCCGCCACCCGCCACCCCGACGCGGGGAAGTCACGCCCGTCACCGGGTTCGCGCGACGGCCTCAGCACCGCCCCGAACAGCAGGAACCCGATCCCGAACGCCGCCGCGCCGACCCCCGGCCACACCGAGACCGTCACCGCGACCGCCACACCGGCCACCACGCCGAGCGCGCCGAAGACCAGGAACCACAGCCACGACCGGTCCGCCCGCCGCCGCACGGGCCGCCGGAACAACGCTCCCAGCAGCAGCGCCGCCGGCACCAGCGCGACGACGGCCAGCCAGAACCCCGACGACTCGCCATCGCGCACGGCGGCGACCAGCAACGCTCCGCCGGCCAGCGCACTCGCGCCGAACCCGACCCACAGGCCGACCCGACGCCCGGTCCACGCGCCCACCGCGCCGAGCGCCAACACGACGATCACCACGATCGACAGCGCGGAGAACTGCCCCGCGTCCTTGGCCACGAAGAAGACGACCGCCGCGTACAAGCACAAGAGAGTCCCTGCCCACCACCCCATGACCAACGTCTACCCCACAGCGGGCGCGGACATGCGGGAAGCCCGCCCACACGAGGTGGACGGGCTTCCCGGGGCGAGTGCCGTTACAGGTACTGGCCGGTGTTGGTGGCCGTGTCGATCGCCCGACCGGACTCCTGGTTCTTGCCGGTGACGAGGGTGCGGATGTAGACGATCCGCTCCCCCTTCTTGCCGGAGATCCGCGCCCAGTCGTCCGGGTTGGTGGTGTTGGGCAGGTCCTCGTTCTCCGCGAACTCGTCCACGATCGCGTCGAGCAGGTGCCGCACCGACAGACCCGGCTGCTTGGTGTCCAGCAGCGACTTGATGGCCGCCTTCTTGGCCCGGTCGACGATGTTCTGGATCATCGCGCCGGAGTTGAAGTCCCGGAAGTACAGGACCTCCTTGTCGCCGTTGGCGTAGGTCACCTCCAGGAACCGGTTCTCCTCCGACTCCTCGTACATCCGCTCGACGGTGTGCTGCACCATGCCCTCGATGCAGGCCACCGGGTCGCCGCCGAACTCCGCCAGGTCGTCGGCGTGGATCGGCAGGTCGGGCGTGAGGTACTTGTTGAAGATGTCCTTGGCGCCCTCGGCGTCGGGACGCTCGATCTTGATCTTGACGTCGAGCCGGCCCGGCCGCAGGATCGCCGGGTCGATCATGTCCTCCCGGTTGGACGCGCCGATCACGATCACGTTCTCCAGGCCCTCGACGCCGTCGATCTCCGAGAGCAGCTGGGGGACGATCGTGGTCTCCACGTCGGAGGACACACCGGAGCCGCGGGTGCGGAAGATCGAGTCCATCTCGTCGAAGAACACGATCACCGGGGTGCCCTCGGACGCCTTCTCGCGCGCCCGCTGGAAGATCAGCCGGATGTGCCGCTCGGTCTCGCCGACGAACTTGTTGAGCAGCTCCGGGCCCTTGATGTTGAGGAAGTAGCTCTTGGCCTCGCGCCGGTCGTCGCCGCGAGCCGCCGCGACCTGCTTGGCCAGGGAGTTGGCCACCGCCTTGGCGATGAGGGTCTTGCCGCAGCCGGGAGGGCCGTAGAGCAGCACGCCCTTGGGCGGGCGCAGCTTGTACTCGCGGAACAGGTCGGCGTGCAGGAAGGGCAGCTCCACCGCGTCGCGGATCTGCTCGATCTGCCGGAACAGACCACCGATGTCCTCGTACTTGACGTCCGGGACCTCCTCCAGCACGAGGTCCTCGACCTCGGCCTTGGGGACCCGCTCGTAGGCGAAACCGGCCTTGGAGTCGACCAGCAGCGAGTCGCCCGCCTTCAGCGGCGAGTCCATCAGCGGCTGCGCCAACCACACCACGCGCTCCTCGTCGGCGTGGCCGACGACCAGCGCGCGCCCGATGGAGGACTCCTCCTCGGACTCCAGCACCTCGCGCAGCGTGCAGACCTCGCCGGTCCGCTCGAACCCGCCGCCCTCGACGACGGTCAGCGCCTCGTTGAGCCGCACCGACTGGCCCAGCACCAGCGACGCCGTCTCGACCGCGGGCGACACCGAGACCCGCATGCGACGGCCGGAGGTGAACACGTCGACCGTGCCGTCCTCGAACCGCGCCAGGAACACGCCGTAACCGCTCGGCGGCTGTGCCAAGCGGTCCACTTCCTCGCGCAGGGCGAGCAGTTGGCTCCGTGCTTCTCGAAGGGTGTCGATGAGCTTCGTATTGCGCTCGGTCAGTTGACTGACACGTTCCGTGGCCTCGGCCAACCGCTGCTCGAGCAAGCGAACGTGCCTGGGGGATTCGGTCAGCTTGCGGCGCAACAACGCGATCTCGTCCTCGAGGAACCTGATCTGCGCTGTCAGCTCACCAGAGTTGTTGCCCTTGTTCAGCTCGCCACCCTCATCGGGCTGGCTGCCGGGATGACCGTGCTGCATGTCGGCACCCTCCTCCCGTGTTCGTACGACAACGGTACCGGCGATCACCGACAAAAGCGGCCATCGACCGGGTTCCCGGCGGTCGTGTGATCACACATTCCGCCCGCTCGGCCGGATGAACTGCTCCATATCGGTGTCTGACGGAACCTCCCGCCCGCTACGGTGCGTCCTAGTTCGGGTCACCTTTCGTGTTCCGGGCATCCTCGCCCGTCACCAGCGCAAAGTTCTAGGAGCATGTGATGTCCGTCCCCCCTCAGCAGCCGGGACCGTACGGTCAGCAGCCGGGTGGATTCGGCCAACAACCAGGCCAATTCGGTCCACAGCAGGGGTTCGGCGGACAGCCCGGCGGGTTCGGGCCGCCGCCGCAGGGTTTCCCACAGGGTGGGCAGCAGCAGCCCTACGGACCGCCCCCGGGTGGCTTCCCGCCGCCCGGTCAGCCCGGCGCGCCGGGTGGCGGTCCGCAACCGTACGGGCCGCCCGGCCAGTTCGGTCAGCCCGGTTACGGCCAACCGGGTGGTTTCGGTGACCCTTACGGCGCGCCGCGCAAGAAGAGCCCCCTGCCGTGGATCCTGGGCGGTGTCGGCGTCGTGGTGATCGCCGTGGTCGCGGTCCTGCTGGTCACGCTCGTGGGCGGCAGCTCGCCCAAGGACACCGCCGAGTCCTACGTGGCCCTGCTGAACAAGAACTCCGACTCCGACGCGGACGCGGACTCGTTCCGCAAGCTGCTGTGCAAGGGCGACCAGTCCAAGTTCGACGAGCTGCGCGACAAGGCCAAGTCCCCGGCCGGCGAGGTGGGCGACAGCGAGCTGAAGGACGTCAAGGCCCAGCACACCCTCGGCGAGGTCACCGAGAACGGCGACAAGGCCTCGGCCAAGGCGAAGGTCGCCTACTCGAACGTGCCGTCCGAGTACAAGGAGTTCATCAAGGACAAGGACTACACGATCGACCTGGTCAAGGAGGACGGCGACTGGAAGGTCTGCGGCATGTTCAAGGACCTCGAGGGCCTCGGCGGCTGACCTCGACCACGCCGGTTGTCGGTCCCCCGTGAGACGATCGACGCGGGGGCCGGAGGCCACACCTCCGACAAGCCCGAAACGGCCCGTGCGCACACCGCGCACGGGCCGTTTTCGCAGGTCAAGCCGTGATCAGCCCTTCGAGGGCCGCCGCTGCGGCCGGGGCGGCGTCACCCCGTCGGCCAGCCGCCGCGTGGTCAGCAGGAACGCGGTGTGCGCGATCATCCGGTGCTCCGGCCGCACCGCCAGCCCCACCACGTGCCACGGCCGCACGAGGGTCTCCCACGCCTGCGGCTCGGTCCAGTGCTGCTGTTCCCGGATCGCCTCGGTCACCTTGGACAGCTGGGTCGTGGTGGCCACGTACACCACCAGGACACCACCGGGGATCAAGGCCTTGGAGACCGCCGGCAGCACGTCCCACGGCGCGAGCATGTCCAGGATGACCCGGTCCACCTCACCCTCGTGCGACGCGACGTCACCCACGGTCAGCGACCAGTTGCCCGGCCGCTCCCCGAAGAACTGCTCGACGTTGCGCACCGCGTGGTCGGCGTGGTCCTGGCGCACCTCGTAGGAGGTGACGCTGCCCTTCTCCCCCACCGCGCGCAGCAGCGAGCACGTCAGCGCGCCCGACCCGGCCCCGGCCTCCAGCACCCGCGCCCCGGGGAACACGTCCCCGTACATCACGATCTGGGCGGCGTCCTTGGGGTAGATCACCTGCGCGCCACGCGGCATGGACAGCACGTAGTCGGCCAGCAGGGGCCGCAGCGCCAGGAACGACGTGCCGCCCACGGACTGCACCACCGACCCCTCGGGCTGCCCGATCAGCTGGTCGTGCGACAGCGCGCCGCGGTGGGTGTGGTACTCCTTGCCCGGTTCGAGCACGATCGTGTAGTGCCGTCCCTTCGGGTCGGTCAACTGCACCCGGTCTCCGGGCTGGAACGGACCACTGGCGGTGCTCACCGCGGCGAACCTCCTGCTTAAGTGCGGAACAACAGCGCACGATGGTCGCAGAAGCCCCGCGCCGCGCCCTCAGCGGCCTCGTCGTCGCCCCACCACCCCGGACAGCGCCAACAGCCCGCCGACCACCACGAACGCCACCGCGGCCGGTATCTGCGCCCACTCCGGCAGGTACCGGACGAGGTACCAGCTCTTGCTGTCCACCCCCAACGCCATCAGCACGAGCGGCACCAACCCCTGCGGCACCGCCAACACGATCCCCACGACCTCGCGCACTACTCCCCCTTCTGCGTGACCGAGTGGTAGACCGGCCAGCCGACCAGCCAGACCAGCCCCACCACGGCCATCCACCGCAACTGCCCCCACAGCGCCTCGGTGCGCTGCGCGTCCCCCACCACGACCACCAGCAGCGAGATCACCGCCGCGGTGACCGCCGCCGCGAGGACGAACTTCCCCCACTCTCGCCACTCGTAGCGCACCCTCGCGCGCCCCCTCGTCGGCGGTCGCCACGGCGGCGGCCCACCGGCGAACCGGCGCGCGACCCGCTGGTCGGCCCACCGCAGCATGCTGTGCCCGAACGCCACGCTCACGCCCAGGTAGACGGCCGCGAGCCCGTGCACGGTGGTCGCCTCGCCCCCGCCCCGCAGGTCGACCACGGTCGCCACCAGCAGCACCACGTCGACCAACGGCGTGCACACCAGCAGCACGCCGCCCACCTTGCGCATGCGCAGCACGTACCGGGCGAGCAGCCCCAGCCCGAGCACGACCCAGAACCCGACTTCGCACGCCACGATCACCACGACCAACGGATCAACCACGACGACAAGCCTGCTGGTCGGCCCCGGCGCACCGCGTCGGCGACCGGATCGACCGCGGGTCATCACTTCGTAGGACGCAGCCCGCACCGGAGGTGTGTTGTGATTCCGGTGTGCAGATCCGCCCGAAACGCCGAGAAGTGCTGGTCGCGCTCGGTTTCTTCACCCTCGGGACGATCATCTACGCGGGCGGGCTGGACCTGGCGTTCGGCCGCGACGACCTGCCCACCCCGCTGTGGGCGCGCCTGGCGATCCTGGCCGTCGCGTGCGCGGGCACGCTGGTCCGCCGCACGGCCCCGGCCCTGGCGCTGGCCCTCGTGTGCGGCGCGGCGCTGCTGGACCTGACCCGCGGGCTGGGTGTCCCGGTGGTGATGGTGTTCATCGACGTGCTGTTCGTGGCGGCGCTGGACGGTTCGCGGCGGCTGCACCGGGTGCTGATCGGGGTGGTGGCGGCGACGTCGTTGGGCGTGACGCTGGCCGTGGGCGTGCTCAACGACGACTGGCGCGAGTCGCTCTACGCGGGGTTGCAGATGTTCTCGCTGGTCGTGGTGCCGGTGTGGTGGGCGACCAACGTCCGGCAGCACCGCGACAGCGCCGAGCAGCTGGCCCTGATCGCCGAGTTGGACCGGCGGGCGGCGGTCGACGCCGAGCGCGCTCGGATGGCGCGTGACCTGCACGACGTGGTCGCCGGGCACCTGTCGGCGATCGCGATCCAGTCCGAGGCGGTGCTGTCCATGCCCGCGGACTCCGAGACCGTGCGCACGGTGCTCAAGTCGGTCCGGGAGAACAGCCTGGCGTCGCTGGCGGAGATGCGGACCATGATCGACGTGCTGCGCGCCGACGACCCGGTGGACGAGCCGGTCACCGTGCGGCTGGCGGACGCGTCGCGGCTGGTGGAGTCGGCGCGCGCGGGAGGGCTCGCGGTGGAGTACGCGGCGGACGACGTCGACGGGCTGCCGGTGGCGGTGGACCTGGCGGCCTACCGCATCTTGCAGGAGTCGCTGACGAACGCCCTGAAACACGGCGCGGACGCGTCCGTGCGAGTGGAACGGCAGGTCAGGCGGTTGGTGCTGGTGGTGCGCAACTCGGTGCGGACCGCCGGGGACGGGTCGGGGACGGGTTTGGTGAGCATGGCGGAACGGGCGCACGCGGTGGGCGGGACGTTCGCGGCGGGTCCGGACGGGACGGAGTGGGTCGTGCGGGCGGAGCTGCCGCTGTGATCAGGGTGGTGGTGGCCGACGACCACGCGGCGATCCGCGCGGGCCTGGTGCTGATCCTGGGCGGCGCGGCCGACGTCGAGGTCGTGGGTGAGGCGGCGGACGGGGCGGCGGCCGTGCGGATGGCCCGCGAGCTGCGGCCCGACGTGGTGCTGATGGACATCCGGATGCCCGGCACGGACGGCATCGAGGCGACCCGGCAGCTGTCCGGGGTGTGCGCGGTGCTGGTGCTGACCACGTTCGACCTGGACGAGTACCTGCACGGCGCGCTGCGGGCGGGCGCGGCCGGGTTCCTGCTCAAGTCCGTCGAGGCGGCGGCGCTGGTGGATGCGGTGCGGCAGGTGGCGGCGGGGGACGGCGTGCTGGCGCCGAGCGTGACCCGGCGGCTGATCGCCGAGTTCGCGGCGGCGGCCCCCAAGGCGCGGCCGGCGGCTCTGGACGCGTTGACCGAGCGGGAGGTCGAGGTGCTGCGGTGCCTCGGCGAGGGCCTGTCCAACCACCAGATCGGGCGAAAACTGCACATCGGGGAGACGACCGTGAAGACGCACGTGTCGCGTGTGCTGACCAAGCTGGACCTGCGGTCGCGGGTGCAGGCGGCGATCCTCGCGCAGGACGCCGGGCTGCTCTGACCGCTCTACCCGCGGTCGAGCGCGGCCTTGAGGTCCGCGCGGCGCAGCACGCCCGAGGGCCTGCCCTCCAGGTCCACCACCAGGTACTCCCAGGCGGGGGTGCCCATGACCCGTTCGGCCAGCTCGTCGCCGGTCTCGTTCTCCAGCAGCACGGTCTCGGGCCGGATCGGGACGGCGGCCTGCTCGGCGGGCGCGTGCGGGGAGGTGCTGGCCAGGCGCTCGGCCATCCCCCGGTCCAGCAGGCCCGCGGCGACGCCGTCCGCGCGCACCAGCACGACACCGCGACCGGCGGAGGCGGTGAGCGCGCCGGACACCGGGCTCTCGGCGGGCAGTTGCAGCACGGGCTGCATGAGCTGGCTCAACGTGAGCCCCTCCGGCCACGTGCGGCGACGTTCGGCGGTCAACTCGCCGCGCGCGCCCGCGACCACGACCCACGCCGTGATCAGGCACACGCCGAACACCAGCCACCGGTCCTCGGCGCCGTCGAGCAGCCCCATGACGGCCCAGGCGACCAGGAGCACGGCCACCACGCCGCCGCCCGCGACAGCCGCCTTGGTGCCCGTCGCCCGCCGCCCGGTCACCGCCCACACACCGGCCCGCAGGATGCGCCCGCCGTCCAGCGGCAGTCCAGGGAGGAGGTTGAACGCGGCCACGGCGGCGTTGGCGAACGCGGTCTGCGCGATCAGCAGCCACACCGGGTCCCGGTGCGGGATGGCGTACGCCCCCAGCGCGAAGGCCCCGGCCAGCAAGGTCGACACCACCGGCCCGCCCGCGGCGATCAACCCCTCGTGGCGCGGGTTGTCCGGCGTGCGCATCATCTCCGACACGCCGCCGAGCAGGAACAGCCGCAGTCGCCGCACCGGCATCCCCAGCCGCAGCGCGACCAGGCTGTGCCCGAGCTCGTGGGCCAGCACGGAAAGTCCCAGCAGGAGCGCAAGCGTGGCGGCCAGCAACACCCCGGCGGTCCCGCCCACGCCGGGCACGAGACGCTCGACCATCGGCGCGTACAGCACGACGATCGCCGCCGACCCGAGCCACCAGGAGGGCGCGAGCAGCACCGGGATGCCGGCCACGCGGAACAACGGCAGCCCACCGTCCCGCCCAACCCGCCGCCAGCTCTGCTCGGTCACCACGTCGAAAGCCTAGGGGTCCCGGTGTGTTGGCGCTGTGACCCGCTCGCGCGACACTCACACAACCTGATCTTGTCGGGGGTGTCCCCTAAGGTTTCGGGCATGGCAGTGCCGACGATCTCCGAACGCCCCGTGCGCAGGCCCGCGCTGTCCCCGTCGAGGGCGGGCGACTTCAAGCAGTGCCCGCTGCTGTACCGCTTCCGGGCGGTCGACCGGCTGCCGGAGAAGCCGACCAGGGCGCAGGTGCGCGGCACCGTCGTGCACGCCGTGCTGGAGGACCTGTTCGGCCTGCCCGCCGACCAGCGCCTGCCCGAGCGCGCCCGCGAGCTGATCGGCCCGGCGTGGGACCGGGTCCGCGCCGAGCGCCCGGAGTTCGCCGAGCTGTTCACCGCCGAGGACGCGGCGGAGCAGGCCGAGTGGCTGGCGTCCGCGGAGGGCCTGCTGGAGGGGTACTTCGGCCTGGAGGACCCGCGCCGGTTCGACCCGGAGGCCCGGGAGCTGCTGGTGGAGTGGGAACTGCCCTCCGGCGTCCTGCTGCGCGGCTACATCGACCGGGTGGACGTGGCGCCGACCGGGGAGATCCGGGTGGTCGACTACAAGACCGGCGCCGCGCCGCGCGAGGTCGGCGAGGCCAAGGCGCTGTTCCAGATGAAGTTCTACGCGCTGGTGCTGTGGCGGCTGCGCGGTGTGGTGCCGCGCCAGCTGCGGCTGATGTACCTCGCGGACCGGCAGGCGCTGGCGTACACACCCGACGAGGCGGAGTTGGCGCGGTTCGAGCGCACGCTGGAGGCGATCTGGGACGCCATCCTGCGCGCGGCGAAGTCGGGCGACTTCCGGCCCAACCCGAGCAGGTTGTGCGACTACTGCGACCACAAGGCGCTGTGCCCGGCGTTCGACGGCACACCGCCGCCCTACCCGGGGTGGCCGGAGCCGGACGCGGGCGTGGAGACGGCGCTGGACAGGGCGGACTAGATGACGGCGTTCTTCGAGCAGGTGGACGAGCACCGGTTCCGGGCGACCGGGCACACCGCCGGGCCGTGGACCGACGAGCACCAGCACCTGGGTCCGCCCTCGGCACTGCTGGTCCGCGAGCTGGAGCGGTGCGCCCCGCGCGCGGGCACGGTGCTGTCCCGGGTGACCTTCGAGGTGCTGGGGCCGGTGCCGGTGGCGGAGCTGACCGTCGAGGCGGCGCTGGAGCGGCCGGGACGGTCGGTGGAACTGCTGTCCGCCGCGCTGTCCCACGACGGGCGGCCGGTGCTGCGGGCGCGGGCGTGGCGGATCGTGGGCGGCGACACGACGGCGGTCGCGTCGGGCGAGGGCGAGCCGCTGGTGCCGCCGGCGGCGTGCGCGCCGATGTCGATCCCGGACGACTGGCAGTGCGGGTACCTGGCGGCGATGGAGTGGCGGACGGTGTCCGGCGGCATCTTCACCCCGGGCGACGCGGTGGTGTGGGCGCGGACGTCGACGCAGGTCGTGGCGGGTGAGGAGGCGACGGCGACGCAGCGGCTGTTCACCGTGGCCGACTCGGCGAGCGGGGTGTCGTCGCGGCTGGACATCTCGAAGTGGTACGCGATCAACACCGACCTGTCGGTGCACCTGCACCGCGAGCCGGTCGGCGAGTGGTTCGCGCTCGACGCCGAGACGGTGGTGGGTCCGTCCGGGGTCGGGGTGGCCAGCAGTGTGCTGCATGACGAACTGGGTCCGGTCGGGCGCACCGCGCAAGCCTTGTACGTGCGGGAACGCTGAGGCGACGCCACGATGGTCGGGTGAAGTTCGCGGACCGCGCCGACGCGGGTCGGGTGCTCGCCCGCGCGCTGCGGCGCTTCGAGTGGACAGATCCGCTGGTCCTGGGCTTGGCGCGGGGCGGCGTGCCGGTGGCGCACGAGGTGGCGGTGGCGTTGGGCGCGGACCTGGACGTGGCGGTGGCGCGCAAGATCGGCGCGCCGGGTCGGCCGGAGTTCGGGGTCGGCGCGGTCACCGCGGGCGGTGAGCCGATCTTCGACGCCCGCGCGCTGGCCTACCTCGGCGTGTCGCCGGCTGACCTGGCCCCCACAGTCGAGCAGGAGCGGCGGGAGGCGCGGCGCAGGCTCGACGTGTACGGGGCCGGGCGGCACGCGGTGGCCGGGCGGGACGTTCTGGTCGTCGACGACGGCCTGGCCACGGGCGTGACCGCGCGGGCGGCGTTGGGCGAGGTCCGGGCGGCCGGTCCGCGGCGGCTGGTGCTGGCGGTGCCGGTGGGCGCGGCGGAGGCCGTGCGGGAGCTGTCCGAGGTGGCCGACCTGGTGGTGTGCCCGCGCGAACGCGCCGACTTCCGCTCGGTCGGGCGGTTCTACCGGCGGTTCGACCAGACCACGGACGCCGAGGTGCTGGCGCTACTGGAGCAGCACGGTCACCACTGACAACGTGACCATCGACAGGGCCGTGGACAGCAGCACGGCGTCGCGGGGCAGCCGGGCGTCCGGCCGGTACTGGCGGGCCAACACGTAGACGTTCTGGGCGGTCGGCAGGGCCGCGCACACCACGGCGGCCAGCCGCAGCGGCCCGTCCACGCCCAGCGCCAGGCACCCCAGGAACGTCACCAGCGGGTGCAGCAGGAGCTTGAGCAGCACCGTGACGCCGAGCTGCGCGCGGCCCGCCCGGTCGGGCAGGCGCATCCCGCCCAGCGACATGCCGAGCACCACCAACGCCGTCGGCACGCCCGCGGAACCCAGTGCCGCCAGCGGTTCCAGCACCAGCTCCGGCGGTCGCCACCCGGTCGCGCCGACCACCACGCCCAGCAGCGAGGCGAGGATGATCGGGTTGCGCACGGGCAGCGTGACCAGCGTCTTCAGCGTGCCGCCGCGCTTGCCCGAGCCGACCTCGACGGCCGCCAGCACCATCGGCATCACGAAAACGGGCTGGAACAGCAGCACGGCGACCATGAACGACGAATCGCCGAGGATGCCGACCGCGACCGGGATGCCGAGGTTGCCGGAGTTGACGTAGGCGCCCGCCATCGCGGCCAGCGCCCGGTCGGGCAACGGCCTGCCGAACACCTTCCAGTGCACGAGCAGGCCGATCGCACCGACGACGAACGTGGCGATGACGAAGGCCAGCACGCCCTTGTTCGCCAACGCGCCGGGCTTGCCGTTCAACAGGGTCGTGAACAGGACCGCCGGCATGGCGAGGTAGAACGCGAACCGGCCGAGCACCGTTTCGGCGCGGTCGCCGAGCACGTTGGTGCGCGCGGCGACGAACCCGACCACCGTGAGCACCCAGATGGGCACGAACCCGCTGAGCACCCCGGCCAAGTCAGGTCACAGGTGCTTGTACACGTCTTCGAGGGTCAGCCCGCGGCCGAGCATGAGCACCTGGACCCGGTACAGCAGTTGGGAGACCTCCTCGGCCAGCCGCTCGTCGGACTCGTGCTCCGCGGCGATCCAGACCTCACCGGCCTCCTCGAGCACCTTCTTGCCCTGCGCATGGACGCCCGCCTCCAGGGCCGCTGCGGTGGCGGAGCCCTCGGGGCGGGTGCGGGCGCGTTCGCTCAGCTCGGCGAACAGCTCGTCGAAGGTCTTCACGGGGGCTCATCCTCCCATCCCCCGAACGGGGGCACACAATCACCCCAAAGTTGCGTGCCCCGAAAACTTGCGGAGCCCGCAACTTCTGGTAGCTTGATCACATGGACGACGGAATGGGTTTGCGCGAGCGCAAGAAGCTGGAGACCCGGCAGGCGCTGAGCCGGGCGGCACTGCGGCTGGCGGTCGAGCGCGGCCTGGAGAACGTCCTGGTCGAGGACATCGCCGCGGCGGCGGGGGTGTCGGCCCGCACCTTCAACAACTACTTCTCCAGCAAGGCCGAGGCGATCACGTCCCGCCAGGTCGACCGGGGGCGCAGGCTCGCCGTCCAGGTGCGGCTGCGCCCCCAGGAGGAGTCGCTGTGGGAGGCGATCCTGGAGGCCGCACTGGCCGAGTTCGGGTCCGAGTCCGGGTCCGAGTCCGGGGGCGCGTCCGAGGGCGTGGAGCAGCCGGACCCGGAGTGGACCGCCGGTGTCCGGCTGATGGTGAGCGAGCCCGCCCTCATCGGCGAGCTGTCCCGCGCCGGCACGGAGGTCGAACGCGAGCTGGCGCGGGCGATCGCGGAGCGCACGGGCACCGATGTCGAGCAGCTCTACCCCCGCCTGGTGGCGGCGTCGGTGGGCGCGGCCATCCAGGTCGCGACCGACCGCTGGGTCCACGCCGACCCCCCGGTCCCACTCAAGCCCTTGGTCCGCGAGGCGATCACCCAGGTCGCCGCCGGCCTACCCGAGCCGAGCACGTCGGGCACACCCTGATCGACCCCAGACCGCCTGACCCGCTGACCCGCTGACCCAACTTCCAGCCATGCCAACGAAACGGAGCACAGCCATGCACACCACCATCGCGCCCGAGGCCGCTACCGAGGGCTCAGATGCCGAACTTCGGTCTGGTGAACGGCCAGTCGCGGGCGATCCACTCCGGCACGAAAGCGTCCAGCGCGCGTTCGAGGTCGGTGCCCGCGTGCTCGTCGACCACCCACCAGGAGATGAGCGCGTCCTCGGCCGAGTCGGTGTCGACCGGGTCGATGTAGACACAGCCCAGCAGCGCCGTCTCGTCCCGGTCGAACAGGGCGTAGTTGAAGGACTCGTGGGCCTCGGCTTCACGCTCGTGGCGGGCGAGGTCGAGGCGGTCGGCCTCGTGGGTCATGGTCGCGGGCGGCCACCCCCACTTCTCGCCGTAGAGGGACCAGAGCCGGTCGCGTGAGTTCATGACCGCCGGGTAGTCCAGGTCCACATCGGACTCCCGGATGGGCCGCAGGTGGTGGCCCGTGCCCAGGTCGACGTGGGTCGGGTGGACGAAGTCGGACGGCAGCCAGGACATGCGCGGATTGTCGATCAGCGGGAAGCCGCGCGCCAAATCGGATCAACCGGAAAACCGGTGGAAGGGAAGGAGGGTCACCCTCGACACTGCGACCATGACGCTGTCGGACGGGCTGGTGCTGCGCACCGCCGAGCCGCGTGACCTCGACCAGATCGGCGCGTTGCTCACCGAGCGCGGCGAGCCCGAGGACGCCGTCGACCACCGCCTGGTGGTCGAGGACCCGGACGCCGGGTGGGAGGCGTGCGCGGTCGTCGTGGACGGTGACCGGGTGGTCTCCACCGCCACCCTGCTGGACGAGACGTTGGTCCTCGACGGCGTCGAGATCCCGGCGGGGCAGGTGGAGCTGGTCGCCACCCATCGCGACTACGAGGGTCGCGGGCTGGTGCGTGCCCTGATGGACTGGGCGCACGAGCGGTCCGCCGCGCGCGGGCAGCTCGTGCAGGTGATGTTGGGCATCCCGTACTTCTACCGGCTGTTCGGGTACACGTACGCGATCCCCATCTCGCCGGTCCGGCCCGTGGTGGGCGCGGGTGCGTCCGCCGACGGGTACACCGTGCGCGAGGCGACGTTCGACGACATCCCGACGCTGCACCGCCTCCAGGAGGCCGAGCAGGCGCGGGCGGACCTGTCGATGCCGCACTCCCTGGGGCTGTGGCGTTGGCTGATCGCGCGCGACGGCAGCACGCAGTGGCTGGTGGAGCGCGACGGCGTGCCGGTCGGCTCCGGCCGGTCCACGCCGCCGGAGGAGGGCGTGCGCCTGGCCGAGGTCGCCGTGACGGAGGCCGGTGCGGTGCAGGCGCTGCTGGCGCACACCGGTGCGACGACGGCGAACGAGCGTCCGGGCACGTTGGCCGGCGAGGCCCTGGAGCCGTTCCTGGGTCCCGCGCCGGAGGAGGCGAACTCGTACTACGTGCGCATCGCCGACCCGGTGGCGCTGCTGGACCACCTGCGCCCGGTGTTCGGCCGGCGGCTGGCCGTGTCGGAGTTCGCCGACGCGGAGGGCGAGGCCGTCGTGTCGTTCTACCGCTCCCACGTGCGCCTGCCGTTCAAGGCCGGCGAGGTGGGCGAGGTGGTGGCGGGCGGCACCATGCAGGCGCCGGGTGTGGCGGGCGGCTGCGGTGTGGCTCCGGACAAGCTGGCGTCACTGCTGTTCGGGCCGTACGGCCTGCGCGGCCTGACCGCGCGCGAGCCGGACGTCTACCCGGGACCGAACGCGGACCTGATGCACACCCTGTTCCCGCCGATCCGCTCCGACCTGATCACCTTCTACCTGCCCTGACCGCCCACTGTCTGACCGCCTACCCGTCCTGACCGCTTGCTTGTCCCGACCGACCTCAGGTGCCGTAGCCGGCGAACTCGATCCCCAGCGCCACACCGGCGAGGGCCAGCAGCACGCCGGCGCCGGTCAGCGCGCGCCGGTAGCCGGTGTCGCTGAGCCGTCGCCTGCCGCGTGCGATGAGGACGGCGATGACGACCTTGCCGCCGATGAGCATCACGTAGAAGCCGACCAGCAGAGCCACTGCCGCGCCGGCCGACGCGCGCCACGTCGTGATCGTCAGCGGACCGAGGGCGGTGGCCCAGGCGACCCACGGGTGTGGGCTGAGGAGGTTCACCAGCGCGGCGCGGCGCAGGGCGTCGCCGCCTGCCTCGGCGGAGCTGTCGAGGGTGGCGGTTCGGGCTTCGCGCACGGTCTGCACGCCGCTCCACACGACGAACACCGCGCCGACGACCCCGAGGACGCCCAGCGCCCGTGCGGGGAGTCGGTCGAGCACGAGCACGGTCACGCCGACCACGACGGCGTCCGACAGCAGGGGCGCGCACGCGGCCAACGCGCCGGCACGCCAACCCGACCGCAGCGCCGAGGTCACCACCAGCACCAACAGCGGTCCGGGGCTGATGCTCGCGGCCAAGCCGAAGGTGAGTCCCAGCCCCAGTGCGTCCACGGGCGGCAGACTAGGCGACGTGCCCGACTTCGCCGCCGTGTTGTCCACCCTGCGCCAGGTGCGCGGTCTCAGCCCGTTCTTCGCGCTCGACATCGGCCGTCCGGGCGAGGAGTGGAGGTCCGGCGCGGACTTGCTCGACGGACCCGCGCTGCCGCGGACCCTCGACGCCATCGGGGAGCGCTACCGGACGCGGGAGCGGCGGGTGGCGGCGTCGCTGTTCTTCCTCAGCTACACCGCGCGCCTGCTGTGCCCGACAGCCGCCGCGCACGCCGTCGACGGGACCGCGCCCGACATCCGACCCGACAACCTGTGGTGGCACTACGGGCCGGAGGGGCTGCGCGTGCGGATCGATCAAGCCACGCCGGGCGTCGGGATCGCCGAGTCGCTGGAGCCGGTGGTCGAGGCGGTGCGGTCGGTGGTGCCGGTGGCGAGCGGGCTGCTGTGGGGCAACGCCGCGTCCTCGATCGCCGGCGCGCTCAAGACGGTCGCGCGCAGCGGTATCGCGTCGGCGGAGCACTGCGTGGCGGTCGGCGAACGGCTGCTGTCGGAACCGCCGCTCAAGGGCTCGGGCGACTTCATCCCCTTCCCCGGCGAGGTCGCGTTCCGCCGGCGCAGCTGCTGCCTGTACTACCGCCTCGACGGCGGCGGCACCTGCGGCGACTGTCCCCTCCCGCCAAGGTGATCCACCCACGCCACTGAGGCGGCCCGCCCGCTGCCGCCCCAGCCGGCCACCCGCTCCCACGACAGCCGGCCACGCCGCCGCCCACAGCCAGCCACGCCGCCCGCAGCCAGCCACGCCGCCCGCAGCCAGCCAGGCCGCCCGCAGCCAGCCACGCCGCCCGCAGCCAGCCACGCCGCCCGCAGCCAGCCAGGCCGCCCGCAGCCAGCCAGGCCGCCCGCAGCCAGCCAGGCCGCCCGCGGCCGGCGAGGCGGCCCGCCCTCTGCCAACCACCCTTCGCGCCCTCGCGAACCACCGGCTCCCGCCCGCGCTCGCCGCAGGGCGCTGCTCCATTCGCCGAGGTGGACCGAGCGTGAGGTGGATGACAACTCGTCTGGTCGGTTGTGCCGGGGCGTTGTGGACCTTTACGGTTCCAGCGCCGCAGTGGACGGGAAGCCGGTGGGAATCCGGCGCGGTCCTCGCCACTGTGACCGGGGAGCCAACCCGCCGAGAACGTCACTGGTCGCACGGTGCGGCTGGGAAGACGCGGGGACGGTGTCGATCCGGGAGTCAGGAGACCGGCTGCGGCGCGAGTTGTTGTTGACCTTCCACGAGGTATGGAGGAGGCCGTCATGACGAGCCCCGCGCACCACCTTTCCCTTCCCATCCCCCGGTGGGCCTATGCCGTCGCGCTGGTCGCGCTGATGGTGACCTGGCTCGTCCTCCAGGAGAACGGCATCGCCCTCGGTCACGCCGCCGAGTCGCTGCACGAGTTCTTCCACGACGGGCGCCACGCGCTCGGCGTCCCGTGCCACTAGGCACCCGACCATGACCACTTACAAGGGCGTGCTGCTGCGCGGAGTCGGCGCGGGCGGCATAGCCGGATTGCTGGCGGGCCTCGTCGGGCTCGTCGTCGTGGAGGTGCCCATCCGGGCGGCGTTGGCCGTTGAGGAGGCACGTGCCGCCGCGGAACCCGCGGCGGAATCGGGCGGGCACGACCACGGCGAGCTGTTCGGCCGAGGCACTCAGATGGTCGGCGGCGTGCTGGCGGCGGTGATCGTCGGCTTGGCGATCGGCGCGTTGTTCGCCACCGCCTACGCGGGCAGCCGCCGCTGGTTCACCAACCGCCCGCCGTTCACCCGCAGCGTGACGCTGGGCGCGGCGGCGTTCGGCGCGGCGGCCCTGCTGCCCGCGGTGAAGTACCCGGCCAACCCGCCCGCGGTGGGCAACCCGGACACCGTGGACTACCGGACGCTGCTCTACCTGGGCGTCATCGCGGCGGGGTTCGTGGTGGTCTACGGGTCGAGCTACCTGGCCTCCCGCCTGACCCACCTGGCCGCGCCGGTCCGCTCGACGGTGGTGGCGCTGGCCGCGATCACCGGTGTCGTGGTGGTCCTGCTGGCCTTCCCGGCCCCGCCGGACCCGATCCCGGCGGACATGCCCAGCGACGTCCTGTGGCAGTTCCGCCTGGCGTCCCTCGCCGAAACCGCCACCCTGTGGCTGGGCCTGGGCGTGGTGTTCGGCCTGCTCACCGACCCTTCGGTGCGCAAGTCGACCGCCCGCGCGCAAGCACTGGCGGCCTGATCGGAACCCGGTCCCGGGCATTGAGCCGTCCGGGACCGGGAATCAGGCGCGCAGCGCCGCCAGCACGTCGAGGTCCACGCCGATCAGGGACTCACGGAAGATCCGCCGCTCCCCCGCCTGCACCGGCACGTCGCACGGCACGACCAGCACCGTGCAGCCCGCCGCGACAGCCGAAGACACGCCGGTCGGCGAATCCTCGATGGCGACGCAGCGAGACGCGTCCACGCCGAGCAGTCGGGCCGCCTTCAGGTACGGGTCCGGCAAAGGCTTGTTGCGGCCTTCGACCTCGTCACCGCACACGGTGGCGTCGAACAGCTCACGGCCGATGGTGTCCAGCGCGAGCTCGGTCAGCCCGCGTTCGGTCGAGGTCACCAGCGCCATCGGAACGCCCGAATCGCGCACCGCCCGCAAGGCCTCCTGAGCGCCCGGTCGCCACGGCAGTCCCGCCCGGAACACCTCCTCGGTGCGCCGCAGGATCCAGGCCGCGCCGTCCGCCGTCTCCTCCGGCGTCGGCACGATCCCGACCTCGGCGAACAGCAACGACATCGTCGTCGGCACGTTGGTCCCCACCATCGCCTGCCGGGTCGCCAGCGACAGCGTGCCGCCCAGCTTCTCGGCGAACTCGTAGAGCGGGACGTCCCACAGCTTCTCCGAGTCCAGCAGGGTGCCGTCCATGTCCCACAGCACGGCCTCGACGGTCATGCCGCCCCTCTCTCCACGACCACCCATCACGCGTTGAAGTACTTCGCCTCGGGGTGGTGCGCCACGAACGCGTCCGTCGACTGCTCCGGGTGCAGCTGCAACCCCTCCGACAGCTCGACCCCGATCCGACCGGGTTCCAGCAGGTCCACGACCTTGACCCGGTCCTCCATGTTCGGGCACGCGCCGTAGCCCAGCGAGTAGCGCGCGCCGCGGTAGCCGAGCTTGAAGAAGTCCTCGACGTCCGACGGGTCCTCCGCCGCCACCGAACCGCCGTCCGGCCAGCGCAGCTCCTCACGGATGCGGCGGTGCCAGTACTCGGCCAGCGCTTCGGTCAGCTGGACGCCCAGGCCGTGGACCTCCAGGTACTCCCGGTAGGAGTCCTTGGCGAACAGCTCGTTGGCGTAGTCGGCGATCGGCTGACCCATCGTGACCAGGTGGAACGCGATCACGTCGACCTCGCCGGCCGACCGGGGCCGCCAGAAGTCCGCCAGGCACAGCCGCCGGTCGCGCTTCTGGCGCGGGAAGGTGAACCGGGTGCGTTCCGGGGCGTCGATCGAGGGCTCCGAGAGCACCACCAGCGTGTCGTCCTCGGCCACGCACGGGAAGTAGCCGTAGACGACGGCCGCGTGCGCCAGCACGCCTTCGGTGGCCAGCCGGTCCAGCCAGTAGCGCAAGCGTGGCCGGCCCTCGGTCTCCACCAGGTCCTCGTAGGTGGGGCCGTCGCCGCGCGAGCCGCGCAGCCCCCACTGGCCCATGAAGGTGGCCCGCTCGTCCAGCATCGCCGAGTACTCGGCGACCGGCACGCCCTTGACCACCCGCGTGCCCCAGAACGGCGGCGTCGGGATCGGCACGTCCACCGCCACGTCCGACCGGCCGGACACCGGCGGCTCCTCGGGGGCGGCGGCCTTGCGGGACGCCGCGATGCGCAGCGAACGCTCGCGCCGGGCCTTGCGCTCGGCGGCCTTGCGCTCGGCCTCGGGGTCGACCAGCGGCGTCTCGCCGCGCTTGGCGGCCATGATCGCGTCCATCAGCCGCAGGCCCTCGAACGCGTCACGGGCGTAGCGGACGTCCCCCAGGTAGGTCTCGGTCAGGTCGTTCTCGACGTAAGCCCTGGTCAGAGCGGCACCGCCGAGCAGGACCGGCCACCGCGCGGCGACACCGCGCGAGTTCATCTCCTCCAGGTTCTCCTTCATGACCACCGTGGACTTGACCAGCAGACCGGACATGCCGATGGCGTCGGCGCGGTGCTCCTCGGCGGCCTCCAGGATGGCGTTGATCGGCTGCTTGATGCCGATGTTCACGACCTCGTAGCCGTTGTTGGACAGGATGATGTCCACCAGGTTCTTGCCGATGTCATGCACGTCGCCCTTGACCGTGGCCAGCACGATCCGGCCCTTGCCGCCGTCGTCCGAGCGCTCCATGTGTGGCTCCAGGTGGGCCACGGCGGTCTTCATGACCTCGGCGGACTGGAGGACGAACGGCAGCTGCATCTGGCCGGAGCCGAACAGCTCGCCGACGGTCTTCATGCCCGACAGCAGGGTGTCGTTGATGATCTGCAACGCCGGCCGCTCGCGCAGCGCCGCGTCCAGGTCGGCCTCCAGGCCGTTGCGCTCGCCGTCGACGATGCGCCGCTCCAGCCGCGCGAACAGCGGCAACGCCGCCAGCTCCTCGGCCCGCGAGGCCTTGGACGAGGACATGCTGACGCCCTCGAACAGCTCCATCAGCCGCTGCAACGGGTCGTAGCCGGGACGGCGGCGGTCGTAGACCAGGTCCAGCGCGACGGCCCGCTGCTCGTCGGGGATGCGCGCCATCGGCACGATCTTGGAGGCGTGCACGATCGCGGTGTCCAGGCCGGCCTGCACGCACTCGTGCAGGAACACCGAGTTCAGCACCTGCCGCGCGGCCGGGTTGAGGCCGAAGGACACGTTCGAGATGCCCAGCGTGGTCTGCACGTCGGGGTAGCGGCGCTTGAGCTCGCGGATCGCCTCGATGGTCTCCAGGCCGTCGCGGCGGACCTCCTCCTGGCCGGTGGAGATCGGGAAGGTCAGGCAGTCGATGATGATGTCGCTGGTCCGCACGCCCCAGTTGCGGGTCAGGTCCTCGATCAGCCGGACCGCGACGCGGACCTTCCACTCGGCGGTGCGGGCCTGGCCCTCCTCGTCGATGCACAGGCCGACGACGGCCGCGCCGTGCTCGGACACCAGCCGCATGATGCGCTGGAAGCGGGAGTCGGGGCCGTCGCCGTCCTCGTAGTTGACCGAGTTGACCGCGCACCGGCCGCCGAGGCACTCCAGGCCGGCCTGGAGGACCTCCGGCTCGGTCGAGTCCAGCATGATCGGCAACGTCGAGGCGGTGGCCAGGCGGGACGCCAGCGCGCGCATGTCCGCCGCGCCGTCGCGGCCCACGTAGTCGACGTTGAGGTCGAGCAGGTGGGCGCCGTCGCGGGTCTGGTCGCGGGCGGTCTCGACGCAGTCCTCGAACCGGTCGGCCAGCATCGCCTCGCGGAAGGCCTTGGAGCCGTTGGCGTTGGTGCGCTCGCCGATCATCAGCACGGAGGCGTCCTGGCGGAACGGCACGGCCTGGTAGAGCGACGACACGCCCGGCTCGGGGCGCGGCCTGCGGGGCGCGGGGGCCAGGTCGCGCACCGCGTCCACGACCTGCCGGACGTGCTCGGTGGTGGTGCCGCAGCAGCCGCCGACCAGGCGGACGCCGAACTCGGTGACGAACCCGGACAGCGCGGCGGCCAGTTCCTCCGGCGTCAACGGGTACACCGCACCGCGCGGCCCCAGTTCGGGCAGGCCCGCGTTGGGCATCACCGACAGCGGGATGCGGGCGTGCTTGGACAGTTGCCGCAGGTGCTCGCTCATCTCGGCGGGGCCGGTGGCGCAGTTCAGGCCGATCAGGTCGACGCCCAGCGGTTCGAGGGCGTTGAGCGCCGCGCCGATCTCCGAGCCGAGCAGCATCGTGCCGGTGGTCTCGACGGTGACCTGCGCGATGATCGGGACCGTGACGCCCTCGGCGGCCATCGCGCGCTTCGCGCCGATGACGGCGGCCTTGGTCTGGAGCAGGTCCTGGGAGGTCTCGACGATCACCACGTCCGCGCCGCCGACCAGCAGCCCGCGCACCTGCTCGACGTAGGCGTCGCGCAGCGTGGCGAACGGGGCGTGCCCGAGCGTGGGCAGCTTGGTGCCGGGGCCGACCGAACCCAAGACGAAGCGAGGACGGTTCGGTTCGGCGAACTCGTCGGCGACCTCGCGGGCCAGCGCGGCGCCCGCGCGGGACAGCTCGAAGATCCTCTCCTCGATGCCGTACTCGGCCAGGTTGGCGAGGTTCGCCCCGAAGGTGTTGGTCTCCACGGCGTCCGCGCCGGCGTCCAGGTAGCCCCGGTGGACCTGCCGCACGACGTCCGGCCTGGTCACGTTCAAGATCTCGTTGCACCCGTCGTGACCTGCGAAGTCGTCCATTGTCAGGTCGACGGCCTGGAGCATCGTGCCCATCGCGCCGTCCGCCACGACCACGCGGTCGGCCAAGGCGTCCAGGAAAGGCGACGAGACACGATCGGGCATGGGCCAAGCCTACGGCGTGGGTGCGCGCCGGTGGTCGTAGGCTGACCCGGTGACCGATCCGGACCAGGCCGCCAAGACCCCTTTCGACCCTGCGAAACCGCTCACCAACCCGATCATGGTGGCGGCGTTCGAGGGGTGGAACGACGCTGGAGACGCTGCCAGCACGGCGATCGAGCACCTCCAACTGACCTGGGACGCGCAACCGCTCGCGGAGATCGATCCGGACGACTACTACGACTTCCAGGTGACGCGCCCCACCGTCCGCATGGTGGACGGCGTCACCCGAAGGGTGGAATTCCCGACCACCCGGCTCACCGTGTGCCGCCCGCCGGGGTCCTCCACCGACGTGGTGCTCGTGCACGGCATCGAACCGAACATGCGGTGGCGGAAGTTCGCCGGCGAACTCCTGGGCCACATCGAGAACCTCGGCATCACCACCGTGGTGACCCTCGGCGCGCTGCTCATGGACACCCCGCACACCCGGCCCGTGCCCGTGACCGGCACCGCCTACGACGCGGCGGCGGCGGCCAAGTACGGGTTGGAACGTTCGAGGTACGAGGGTCCGACGGGCATCGTGGGCGTGTTCCAGGACCTGTGCGTGCAGGCGGGCGTGCCGGCGATCTCGTTCTGGGCGGCCGTGCCGCACTACGTGTCCCAGCCCCCGTCGCCGAAGGCCACCTTGGCGCTGCTGCACCGGGTGGAGGAGGTGCTGGACGTCGAGGTGCCGCTGGGCGCGCTGCCCGAGCAGGCCGAGGAGTGGGAGCGCACGGTCAGCGAGATGGCCGACGAGGACGAGGACGTGCGCAACTACGTCCGGGCGCTGGAGGAACGCGGCGACGCGGAGATCCAGATCACCGAGGCCAGCGGCGACGCCATCGCGGCGGAGTTCGAGCGCTACCTGCGCCGCCGGGGCCGCGGGCCGGGTCGGGGTCCGACCGGGCTCTGACCCGCCGTGGACCGGCGCCGACTGGCGGTCGGCGGCCTGTACGCCGGCGGGTTCCTCGGGCCGTTCGGCGGGGCGCTGACCTCGTCGGTCCTACCCGAGATCGGGGCCGACTTCGGCGTGTCCGCCGGGTCGGCCGCCGCGACCCTCACCGGGTACCTGCTGCCGTTCGCCGGGTTCATGCTGGTCTCCGGCACGCTCGGCGAACGGTGGGGCGCCCGTCGCACGGTCCGGACCGCCTACGTCGTCTACGCCGCCGCGTCCGCTCTGTGTGCCGCGTCGTGGACGTTCCCGCTGCTCATGGGCGCGCGGGCGCTGCAAGGCGCGGCCAACGCGTTCACCACGCCGCTGCTGTTGGCCGCCATCGCGGCGATCACGCCGAAGGAACGCCTGGGTCGCGCGCTGGGCGTGTTCGCGTCGATGCAGGCGGCCGGGCAGACGTCCGCGCCGCTGGTCGGAGGGCTGGCGGCCGAGGTGTCGTGGCGGTGGGCGTTCGTCGGGGCGGCGGTCGTGGCGGCGGCGTTGGCCGCGGCGGGGTTGCCGGCCGACCCGCCCAAACGGGACAAACCGAGCCTGGGCAGTGCCTGGCGACCGGCTGTGGTCCGGCTCGCGGTGGTGGGGTTCGTCGGGTGGGGGTGCCTGGGCGGGTTGAGCTTCCTGGTCGCGTTGCGGCTCGGGGACGAGTTCGGGCTCGGGTCCGGGCAGCGCGGGCTGGTGCTGACCGGGTTCGGGGTCGTCTCGATTCTGACCGCGCGGCTCACCGGGTGGCTGATCGACCACGTCGGCGCCCGCCGCTGCGTGCTGCTGGGCGCGCTGGTGGGCGCGGCGCTGCTGGCGCTGGTGGGTTTGCTGCCCAGCCTGGTCGCGGTGGGGGCGCTGTGGGCGTTGGCGGGCGCGTTCAGCCAGCAGGTGATCGTCGGGCTCAACGCCGTGGTGCTGCGGGGCGACAACCGGGGTGGCGCGGTGTCGGTGCTCCAGTCGTTCCGGTTCCTGGGCGGCGCGACCTCACCGCTGGCGTTCGTCCCGCTCTACCACCTGGACCCGGCGACGGCGTTCCTCGTGCCGTCTGCCCTGGTCGCGGCGGTCGCCCCGCCGCTGGTGGTGGCGGGGCGACCTCGGGGCGACTAGTTGATGCCGATCGGGTCGGCGCTGTGGTTGCCGGTGGTCAGGCCACCGCGCCGGCCGGTGGTGATGCCGCACAGGGCTTGCTCGCGGCGGTCGATCAGCCGAACTCACGGATCGTAAACGTGCTTTTCACCGATGGCTGAGACCCTGGCTCTATCAAGGCCGCTGACCTCTGGGACACCCACTCTGAGCAGCACCAACAGGCCCGCGCCAAGGTAGAGGGCCGCTTGCGTGTTCAACAGCGTGCTCAAGCCGAACGGGGCGGCGAGGACGCCGGCCAGCACCATGCCGAGTGCCTGGAAGCCGTCGTAGAGGCTGAGGAAGGTGGCCAGCACCCGACCACGGAGCGTGTCCGAGGTGTGGAGTTGCAGCACCGACATCATGCCCGCGCCGGCCACCACGCCCGGCGCTCCGCACACCACGAACACCGCCAGGTAGAACCCGAACGCCGTGGTCACGTGCACGCCGTTCCAGCCGGTCGCGGCGACCCCCGCGAACGCCACCAACGACCACCCCAGGAGCGACCACGCCGAGAACCGCCGCGCGAGCCACCCGACCACCGCGCCGCCAGCCAACCCGCCGATCGCCTGGACCCCGCGCAACAGGCCCACCTCGGCCTCCCCACCGCCGAGCCGGTCGGTCACGAACACCACGAACAGCACCATGAACATGCCCTGGCCGACCGCCATCAGCCCCACCACGGCGACCATCCCGCGCAACGGCCCCCGGATCGCGCGCAGCCCGTCCACCCACGCCCGCCACGGGCGCTCGGTCGCCGATCGGACCGCCTCCACCGGGAACCGCCGCACCAACAACGCCGCCGCCAGCACGAACGAGACCGCGTCCACCCACAGCACAGCCGGCAGCCCACCCCAGGCGAGCACCAGACCGCCGAGCGAGGCGCCGACCAGGCGGGAGAGGTTGGCACCCAGACCCACCAGCCCGTTGGCGGCGGCCACCTGGTCGCGCCCGACCACCTCCGGCACCAACGCGCCGCGGGAGGGTTCGAACAGCGCGGCCAGCGCCGCCTGCACCGCCATCACGACGTTGACCAGGACCAGGTCGCCGGTCAGCAGCGGCAGCAGAGCCACCGCCTGGGCCAGGGTCACGCCGAGCATGAGCCGCCGCCGGTCCCACCGGTCCGCGAGCACGCCCGCCACCGGCGACAGCACCAGGCTCGGCAGCAACGCCACCACGAACGTCGTCGCGGTCGACCCGATCGAGCCGGTGCGCTGGTAGACGTACACGGGCAGGGCGACCAGCAGCACCCAGTCCCCCACCTCCGACACGAACGCCGCGAGCAGCAGACGGCGGAACGCGGGCACCCCCAGTGGCCCGGTCACCGCGGGAACGCCCGCAGTCCGATGTGGGCCGGCCGCGCGTCCTCGGGCACGTCGGCGCGCAGCGGCGTGAGGTACGGGCGCAGGATGTCGTCGATCATGCCCAGCAGCCCGGTCAGCTCCTCGGCGGTGACGTTGACCGTGTAGCCGTGCATGGCGGCGGCCTGCCGCCACTCCTCGGGCAGGTCGTGCTGCCGGTCCAGGAACCGCTGCGCGAGCCGGTTGTCCTCGTTGAGCTGCAACGCGACCAGCGCGTCCTGCTGGGTCCGCACGGCCGGGTCGTCGTCGAACGCGCCGACGTCCAGGCCGACGTCGGTGGCCCGCCAGGGCCGTTCCCGCCCGCCGGCCGCCTCGACCCGCTCGACGAACCCGTACTTCGCCAGCTGCCGCAGGTGCCAACTGCAATTGGAGGCGGTCGAGCCGACCTCGGCGGCGCACTCGCTGGCCGTGCGCGGACCGACCGCGAGCAGGTGCTGCACCAGCGACACCCGCAACGGGTGGGCCAGCGCCTTCAACGCGTCGACGTCGGTGACCCGTCGGGGCCTGGGGAGCTCCATGCCCCGACGGTATACCTGAAAGAGTTCTTTCGAAAGACTTCTTTCAACCGATGTCGCGCCGCCGGAACCCGCCGATCCCGACCGCCACGAAGGCCGCCGCCACGACGGTGAGCCACACCAGCGGCGTCGCAGCGAGGTCCGCGCCGGGCACCTTCGGGATGTGCGTGAACGGCGAGAGGTCCAGCGCCCACTGGTCCAGGTCCAGCAGTGGCCCGAGCTGGCCGAGCACCAAGAACGCCACCAGGAACGCCCAGCTCATCGACGCGAGCTTGGGGAACAGCCCGAACAGCAGCAGCGCGATGCCCGCGACCACCCACACGGCGGGCACGTGCGCCAGCGCCGACCCGACCAGGCGCGCGACCTGTCCACCCACGTCGCCGACCCGAGCGCCGTGCACGAGCCCCGCGCCCAGACCCGCGGCGGCCAGCACCACGGCCACGCCCAGCGTCGCGAACACGACGTGACTCGCCACCCAGGACAGCCGCCGCACGGAGGTGGCCAGCACGGGTTCGGCGCGGAAGTCGGCCTCCTCGGCACGCAGCCGCAGGACCGCCTGCACCACGTAGATCGCGCTGAACAAGCCGATGATGCCCAGGATCGAGGCCAGGTAGACGTCCACGATCTGCCCGGACCCGCCCAGCTGGGACATCACCTTCTCCAGCGCCGGGTTGGCCTTGAGCATGTCCTCGACGGCCCGCGCGACCGCCCCGTAGACCGCGCCCAGCACGAACAGGCTCAGCGTCCAGCCCAGCAGCATCCCCCGCTGCAACCGCCAGGCCAGGCCGAACGCGCTGCCCAGCGACGCCGGGGCGCGCGCCGGTCCGAGGCGCGTGGGCAGCAGGCCGGCGGTCAGGTCGCGCCCCGCCACCAGCACCGCCGCCGCGCCCACCAGCACCACGGTGAGCAGAACCGACAACCCCAGCACCCACCAGCGATCGTCCGCGAACGCCTGCACCAACTCGACCCACCCCAGCGGTGACAGCCAGGTCAGCCACTGCGGACCCGCGTCGCCGGCCGCGTCGCCCACCGCGCGCAGCAGGTAGGCCACCCCCAGCACGCCGCCCGCGATGGCGTTGCCGGTGCGGGAGCTCTCGGTGAGCTGCGCGGCGACCGCGCCGACCCCGGTGAACACCCACCCGGCGGAGGTGAACGCCAGACCGAGCGCGAACGAGCCGGACGCGCCCTCACCCAGCCCGATCAGACCCACCGCGATCAGCACGCCGATGAGCAGGCTCGCCAACGCCGACAGCAGCACGGCGGCGGCCAGCGGCGCGTGCCGCCCGGTGACCGTGGACCCGATGAGCTCCAGCCGACCGGTCTCCTCCTCGGCGCGGGTGTGCCGGGTGACCAGGAACATCGCCATCAGCGCGATGAGCAGCGCGCCGAACACGCCCCACCGCCAGGCGAGGATGCCGCCGATGGTGGTGTAGTCGTAGATCGGGCCGAGCATGGCCAGGAAGGCCGGGTTGGAACCGGCCGTCACTCCGATCTGCTGCCGCAGCGCCTCCGTGCCGTACAGCTCGCCCATCGCGGAGGCGGTGGACAGCGTGATGCCGACCAGGCCGATCACCCAGACCGGCAACAAGAGCCGGTCGCGCCGCAGCGCCAGCCGGAGCAGGGCGAGGGTGCCGGTCATGACGACACCTTCGGCGTCTCGTCCTCGTAGTGGCGCAGGAACAGCTCTTCCAACGTCGGCGGCTGGCTGGTCAACGTCCGCACACCCGAGGACACCAACGCGCGCAACGCCTGGTCGAGGTGGTCGGTGTCCACTTCGAACCGGACCCGCTGCCCGTCGACCTTCAGGTCGTGCACCCCGGGCAGGGCCGCCAGGCCGTTGGGCGCGCCGGCGAGTTCGGCGGACACGCTGGTGCGGGTCAGGTGCCGCAACTCGGCCAGCGTGCCGGACTCGACCGTGCGGCCGTTGCGGATGATGCTGACCCGGTCGCACAGCGCCTCGACCTCGGCCAGGATGTGGCTGGACAGCAGCACGGTCCGCCGGCCGCGCTCCTCCTCGACCGCCTCCTGGAAGACCGCCTCCATCAGCGGGTCCAGCCCGGACGTCGGCTCGTCCAGGATGAGCAGTTCGACGTCCGAGGCCAGCGCCGCGACCAGCGCCACCTTCTGCCGGTTGCCCTTGGAGTAGGTGCGGCCCTTCTTGCGCGGGTCCAGTTCGAACCGGTCGAGCAGCACCTTGCGGCGCTTCTCGTCCAGGCCGCCGCGCAGCCGGCCGAGCAGGTCGATGACCTCGCCGCCGGTCAGGTTCGGCCACAGGCTGACGTCGCCGGGCACGTAGGCCAGGCGGCGGTGCAGGGCCGCCGCGTCCCGCCACGGGTCGCCGCCCAGCAGGGTGGCGGTGCCGGCGTCGGCGCGCAGCAGTCCCAACAGGACCCGGATGGTGGTCGACTTGCCCGACCCGTTGGGGCCGAGGAAGCCGTGCACCTCCCCCTCGCGGACGGTCAGGTCCAACCCGTCCAGTGCTCGTGTCGGGCCGAAGGTCTTGACCAGGCCCGACACGGATATCGCAGCTGTCATGGGCGGTAAGTTACAGTCGATTCACAAACTCGTGAAGTTAAGGAAGCGTATAAACTGCCACCCGTTCGTGGCGGCGGAAGGCAGGATGCGGCGGTGACCCAGGTGAGTGAGCGGGACGAACAGGCGGTGCTGCGCTTCATCGAACGCTTCGCGGCGGCCTTCGCCGAGTCGGGCATGCCGAGGATGCCCGCGCGCGTGTTCGTCGCCCTGCTCGCCTCCGACGAGGGCACGTGCACCGCCGCCGAGCTGGCCGACCTGCTGCGGGTCTCCCCCGCCGCGATCTCCGGCGCCGTGCGCTACCTGACCCAGATCGGCCTGGTCAGCCGCGAGCGCGAGACCGGCACCCGCCGGGACGTCTACCGGGTCTACGACGACGTCTGGTACGAGGCGATCTTCCGCCGCGACCAGCAGCTGGCCCGCTGGGAGGGACCGCTGAAGGAGGGCATCGAGGTGCTCGGCGGCGACTCGGCGGCCGGTCGGCGCATCGAGGAGACCCTCGCGTTCTTCCAGTTCTTCCACCAGGAGCTGTCCGGGATGCTCGAACGGTGGCGGGTCTACCGCGACGAGCGCTTTAACTCCTGACCGTGAACCTGTTTACCTGCGGTTTCACTCTTTCGAGTGGTGTTGGCGGCACCCTGATTACGCCGTGCGGCGCTGTTCGCCGCCGGGTTTTGTCCCGACCATGCATGTGACCAGGTCGGCTTCACCCCGTTCGCGCGAACGTCCCCAACCCTGCACCGCTCCTCCGTCCGGCTCACCAGCCGAGACGGACGAGCGACCCTGCCCTTAGGGAGAACCCTGCTATGGGAGACGCCCGCACCACCAGAAGGACGGCCGTGCTCGGCCTGGCCGGCATAACAGCCGTGACCCTCGCGTTCGGCAACGTCGGCGTGGCCTCGGCCGAGGCCGACGTGCTGGCCGCGGACCGCGCCGACGCCATCGCCGGCTCGTACGTCGTGGTCCTGCGCGACGGCGCCTCGCCCCGCTCCGCCTCGGCGGACACCGCGAGCGCCCTGGTCGGCAAGTACGGCGGCAAGGTCCAGGTCGCCTGGCAGCACGCCCTCAACGGCTTCCACGCCACGGACCTGTCGGCCACCCAGGCGCGCCGGCTCGCCGCCGACCCGCGCGTGCAGTACGTGCAGGCCGACCTGCCGATCCACCTCACCGGGACGCAGACCAACCCGCCGTCGTGGGGCCTGGACCGCATCGACCAGCAGAACCTGCCGCTGGACAGCAGCTACACCTACCCGAACACGGCGAGCAACGTCCGCGCCTACATCATCGACACGGGCATCCGGACCACCCACCAGGACTTCGGCGGGCGCGCCACCTGGGGCACCAACACCGTCGACAGCAACAACACCGACTGCAACGGCCACGGCACCCACGTGGCGGGCACCGTCGGCGGCACCGCGCACGGCGTGGCCAAGGAGGTCAAGCTCATCGCGGTGAAGGTGCTCAACTGCCAGGGCTCCGGCACCACCGCGGGCGTCGTCAACGGCGTCAACTGGGTGACCCAGAACGCCGTCAAGCCGGCCGTGGCGAACATGTCGCTGGGCGGCGGCGCGGACACCGCGCTGGACAACGCGGTGCGCAACTCGGTCGCGGCGGGCATCACCTACGCCGTCGCGTCGGGCAACTCCAACGCCAACGCGTGCAACTACTCGCCGGCGCGGGTGGCCGAGGCGATCAGCACCAACGCGTCCACCAACACCGACGCGCGGGCGTCGTTCTCCAACTTCGGCACCTGCACGGACATCTTCGCGCCGGGCCAGAACATCACGTCGGCGTGGCACACCAGCGACTCGGCGACCAACACCATCTCCGGCACGTCGATGGCCTCGCCGCACGTGGCGGGCGCGGCGGCGCTGTACCTGTCGAGCAACCCGACCGCGACCCCCTCGGCCGTGGAGACCGCGCTGGTGAACGCGGCCACCTCGGGCAAGATCACCAGCCCCGGCACGGGCTCGCCGAACAAGCTGCTGTTCGTCGGCGGCGGCACCCCGAGCGGCCCTTCGGTGAACAACCCGGGCAACCAGAACGGCACGGTGGGCACGGCGGTCAACCTGACCGTGACGGCCTCCGGCGGCACCCCGCCGTACACGTTCGCCTTCTCGGGCCTGCCGGCCGGCCTGACCGGCGCGTCCAACGGCACGGTCTCCGGCACCCCCACCACCGCGGGCACCTACAACGTGACCGTGACCGTGACGGACTCGGCGTCGCGCACCGGTAGCGCCACCTTCACGTGGACCATCCGCGAGCCCGGCACCGGCTGCGACCCGGTGACCAACGGCACGGACGTGGCGATCGGCGACTTCTCCGACGTCAACAGCCCGATCTCGCTCAACTGCGCGGGCACCGCCTCGTCGACCACGCAGGTGACGGTCAGCATCGTGCACACCTACATCGGCGACCTGATCGTCGACCTGGTGGCGCCGGACGGCACCGTCTACAACCTGCACAACCGCGCTGGCGGCAGTGCGGACAACATCAACCGCACCTACACGGTGAACGCCTCCTCGGAGACGGCCGCCGGCACCTGGAAGCTGCGCGTTCGCGACCAGGCCGCCATCGACACCGGCCGCATCGACAGCTGGACGCTGGACGTGTGACCCGGGCTTGACCCCAGCTTCACCGGAAAGGCCGTCCGCTCCTCACGCGGGCGGCCTTTCCGCAGGTCTAGGTCATGAAAGGCCCGCGAAGACATCGGTCAGCACCGGACCGTCGTGGGCCGGCCAGGCGATGACGTGCCACTCGCGGCTCACGCGGCGTTCCCACTGATCGGTGTTGTCGGGGTCGTCGGACATCACGTGCAGTTGGCTGCGGTGTTCGCGCAGGCCGGCGACGATGCGGGAGGCGACCGGGCGGCAGTCCACCGCCACGCCGATCGTTCGAACGGCACGTCCGCCAGCCCGCCGTCCGGAAAGCCCAGCCACTCGTGCCGGTCGGGCACCCGGCCCACCGCCCGCCACGCCGCCGCGCACTCGGCCCGCCGCACCGCGCCCAGGGTCTCCCACGTGGCCGGGAAGCCCTCGCGGATGTCCCCGGCCTCGCCGTCTGTCGCGTGGACCAGCACGAACCGGAAGTCCGGGTCGCGTGCATGCAAGGCGACCGTGCCCGCCGCGCCGTAGGCGTCGTCGTCGGGGTGGGCGACCACGTACGCGAACGTCGGCATGGCGGCCAGGGTGGCACCGGCGGCGCCACCCGACCACCGGAGGACCTACAGCTCCACGCCCAGCAGGGCGTCCACGGCGTCGCGGAACAGGCCCGGGGCCGACTCGTCGGAACCACCCGACGACAGCGCCGCGTCCGCCCACGCGTCCAGCGCCGTCAAGGCCGAGGGCGTGTCGAGGTCGTTGCCCAGGTGGTCACGCAGGCGGGCCACGGTGTCCACCGCGGACGGACCGGACGACAAAGCCGCCGCCCGACGCCAGGTGTCCAGGCGCGCGTTGGCCGCCGCCAGCAACTCGTCGCTCCACGGCCGGTCGCTGCGGTAGTGGCCGGCGAACAGCGCGAGCCGGATCGCGCCCGGGTCGACGTGCTGCGCGCGCAGCTTCGACACGAACACCAGGTTGCCGCGCGACTTGGACATCTTCTCGCCGTCCAGGCCGATCATGCCCGCGTGCACGTAGTGCCGCGCGAACGGGTGCTCCCCGGTCAGCGCCTCGGCGTGCGCGGCGCTGAACTCGTGGTGCGGGAAGATCAGGTCCGAGCCGCCGCCCTGCACGTCGAAGCCCGCGCCCAGGCGGTTCAACGCGATGGCGCTGCACTCGATGTGCCAGCCCGGACGCCCGTCGCCCAGCTCCGAGGGCCACGACGGTTCGCCCGGTCGAGCGACGCGCCACAGCAGGGCGTCCAGCGGGTGGCGCTTGCCGGCGCGGTCCGGGTCGCCGCCGCGCTCGGCGAAGTACCGCGACATCGTCTCCACGTCGTAGTTCGACTCGTAGCCGAACCGGCCGGTCGCCGCGTGGTCGAAGTACACGTCCGGGTACTGCGGGTCGTCCACCCGGTAGGCGGCGCCGTCGGCGAGCAGCTTCGCCACCGCCTCCACCACCTCGGGGATCGACTCGACGGCCCCGACGTACTGGCGGGGCGGCAGCACCCGCAGCGCCACCATGTCCTCGCGGAACAGGGCGGTCTCGCGCATGCCCAGGACCACCCAGTCGTCCTGGTCGCGCTCCGCCCGCTCCAGCAGCGGGTCGTCGATGTCGGTGACGTTCTGCACATAGTGCACGTCGTGGCCGTTGTCCAGCCACACCCGGTGCACCAGGTCGAAGGTCAGGTAGGTCGCGGCGTGGCCCAGGTGGGTCGCGTCGTAGGGGGTGATGCCGCAGACGTACAGCCTGGCGGTGTCACCGGGGGCGGTCGGTCGGACCTCGCCGGTGGCCGTGTCGTGCAGCCGCAGCGGGCGCGGCTCGCCCGCGAGGCGCGGGACTGGGATCGATGACCAGGTCTGCATGGGATCGACCCTAACCCGAGCGGCCAAGCGGACGTCCGCCTGGCGGGACTGGCGGGCGTACCCTGAACAGCACCTGGTCGTGGGAGATGATCGCGATGATCCTCGACATCGTCATCGGCGTCCTCGGGCTGGCCGCGCTGGGCCTGGCGTCCTCGGCCCGCGTGATCAAGCAGTTCGAGCAAGGCCTGGTGTTCCGGTTCGGGCGCGTGCAGCAGGCGCCGCGGGGGCCGGGGTTGACCATGATCGTGCCGGGCGTGGACCGGCTCAAGAAGGTGAACCTCCAAATCGTCACCCTGCCCATCCCGGCGCAGGACGGCATCACCCGCGACAACGTCACCGTCCGGGTGGACGCGGTCGTGTACTTCAAGGTCGTGGACCCGGTGCGGGCGGTCGTCACGGTCGAGGACTACCGGTTCGCCATGCTCCAGGTCGCGCAGACCTCCCTGCGCTCGATCATCGGCAAGAGCGAGCTGGACGACCTGCTGTCCAACCGGGAGCGGCTCAACCAGGGCCTGGAGTTGATGATCGACAACCCGGCCGTGTCGTGGGGCATCGACATCGACCGGGTGGAGATCAAGGACGTCGCCCTGCCCGAGAGCATGAAGCGGTCCATGTCGCGGCAGGCGGAGGCCGAGCGCGAGCGGCGCGCCCGCGTCATCACCGCCGACGGCGAGTTGCAGGCCTCGCTGAAGCTGTCCGAGGCGGCGGCCCGCATGGCCGACACGCCCGCCGCGCTCCAACTGCGGCTCCTCCAGACCATCGTCGAGGTGGCCGCGGAGAAGAACTCGACCCTGGTGCTGCCCTTCCCGGTCGAGCTGCTGAGGTTCCTCGAACGCGCGTCGGACCACATCACGCAGCAGGTCACACCGGGTGAGCCGGAGCCGGAACCCGAGCAGCTGCCCGGCTGAGCGATTGCCGGTACGCCCCGGCGGGTGGACCATGAGACCGGCTCCCGGGACCACCGTCGGACGAGGGAGGCGGTCATGACCGCGCTCAAGCCGGAACCCGTCATCACCCATCCGGGTGCCGCCCGCCGACGCCCCAAGGGCGCCGCGCTGCTCGCGCTGTTCAAGACCACCGACCCGAAGCAGATCGGGCTGCTCTACCTGACCACGTCGTTCGCGTTCTTCATGATCGGCGGCCTGATGGCGCTGCTCATCCGGGGCGAGCTGGCGCGGCCGGGGCTCCAGTTCCTGTCGACCGAGCAGTACAACCAGCTGTTCACCATGCACGGCACGATCATGCTGCTGCTGTACGCGACGCCGATCCTGTTCGGGTTCGCCAACTACATCCTGCCGCTCCAGATCGGCGCGCCGGACGTCGCGTTCCCGCGCCTGAACGCCTTCTCGTACTGGCTGTTCCTGTTCGGCGGCACGATGGTGGTCGCGAGCTTCATGACCCCCGGCGGCGCGGCCGACTTCGGCTGGACCGCCTACACCCCGCTGACCTCGGCCGTGCACTCCCCCGGCGTGGGCGCGGACCTGTGGATCATGGGCCTGGCGGTGTCCGGCCTGGGCACCATCCTCGGCGGCGTGAACATGGCGACCACGGTGTGCTGCCTGCGCGCGCCCGGCATGACCATGTTCCGGATGCCGATCTTCACCTGGAACATCTTCGTCACCAGCATCCTGATCCTGCTGGCCTTCCCGATCCTCACCGCGGCGCTGATGGGCCTGGCCGCCGACCGCCACCTGGGCGCGCACGTGTTCGACCCGGCCAACGGCGGCGTGATCCTGTGGCAGCACCTGTTCTGGTTCTTCGGCCACCCCGAGGTGTACATCGTCGCGCTGCCGTTCTTCGGCATCGTCAGCGAGATCTTCCCGGTGTTCAGCCGCAAACCGCTGTTCGGCTACAAGGGGTTGGTGTTCGCCACCTTCGCCATCGCCGCGCTGTCGGTGGCGGTGTGGGCGCACCACATGTTCGCCACCGGGGCCGTCCTGCTGCCGTTCTTCTCGCTGATGACGTTCCTGATCGCCGTGCCGACCGGCATCAAGTTCTTCAACTGGATCGGCACCATGTGGCGGGGCCAGCTGTCGTTCGAGACACCGATGCTGTTCAGCGTCGGCTTCCTGATCACGTTCCTGCTGGGCGGCCTGACCGGCATCCTGCTCGCCTCGCCCCCGGTGGACTTCCACGTGACGGACACCTACTTCGTGGTCGCCCACTTCCACTACGTGCTGTTCGGCACGATCGTGTTCGCCACCTACGCCGGCATCTACTTCTGGTTCCCGAAGATGACCGGCCGAATGCTCAACGAGCCACTGGGCAAACTGCACTTCTGGACCACGTTCATCGGCTTCCACCTGACGTTCCTCATCCAGCACTGGCTGGGCAACATCGGCTTCCCCCGCCGCTACGCGGACTACCTGCCCGGCGACGGCTTCACCACGATGAACACCATCTCCACCATCGGCGCATTCCTGCTGGGCGCCTCGGTCCTGCCCTTCGTGTGGAACGTCTTCCGCAGCTACCGCTTCGGCGACCCGGCCAACGCCGACGACCCGTGGGGCTTCGGCAACTCCCTGGAGTGGGCAACCTCCTCCCCTCCGCCCCGACACAACTTCACCGAACTCCCCCGCATCCGCTCGGAACGCCCCGCGTTCGAACTGCACTACCCGCACATGGTGGAACGGATGCGGGAGGAGGCGCACTTCTCGATCACCAAGCCCGGCAAGCACCGGGTGCAGCCCGATGTGGCCACGGAGAAGGCCTTGGCGTCGACCGACAGAGACATCAAAACCACCGACAAGGACGACCAGGACTGACCGCTAGCGGACACCCAGCTTCTGGCGCGCGCAGCGCGGTCTTCGCGCGCGGAGCGCGCGGTAGGTGTTACCTACAAGTGGAGGGCCTCGGTTCCCCCA
>NZ_JBBEGC010000021.1:0-86800 GCF_037401995.1 Saccharothrix sp. CCNWYY140 | reverse complement strand
TTGTGAGGAACGAGCAAAAATTTTAGCGGCACCCGGCCAAAAGTGTGGTTGGCTCCGCCAGGCCATACGGGGATGACACAAGCAAGAAGCCCCCGCAGTTGCAGTTGGGTCATCCTTGGTGGCCTGCCCGCCGGCGAGGCTCTTTTAATCTTTGAACTCAACGCCCCACTCCCAAGCCCACGCTTCGCGGGTCCAAACAGGACACGCTCCGCACTCGCAAGCTCGAACGCGCTCCGCGCTTGAACAACCGCACCCCGCGCGGGAAAGCCCCAGCAGGAGGGGCACCTAGTTACCTAGAAGTCGTTCGAGGATTTCCCGGGCATCAGCCGGCGCAGGATCCAGCTCGACAACCTTGTCCCGCCCCCGCTCCCCCCGCACCAACCGAACATCCTGCCGCCGAACCCCAAACGCACCAGCCAACGCCCGCCGAACGGCGTCATTAGCCTTCCCCTCCACCGCCGGCGCAGAAACAGCCACCACCAAAGCCCCCTCCCCCCACCGACCCCCCACCACATCCCGCTTGCCCCCAGGCTTGACCCGAACCGAAAACCGAAACGGCTCACCCACGCCCCACCACCGCCGCGATCGTGTCCTCCAACAACGCCCGCCGCCCCAACACCACATGCGGAGTAGCGATCAACAACTGCGCCTGCCCCAAGTACACCGAGTAAGCAAGAACAGCCCGGTGATGCGCAGCCCCAGCAGCGAACCCCAACCCGACGAACAAGTCCTCCAGATAAGCGATCCGCCGCTCGGTAACCCGATTCAGCACAGGCGCCACAGCCGGATCGTCCTTCGCCGCGAGCATGGCCAGCTCGATCGCACTGGACGCCGGATCCTCCAGCACATACGCGAAGAGTGTCCGCAGCTTCTCCATCGGGGTGGCCCTGGCCTCGACCAACTCGATCACGGCTTCGGTGTGCTCACGCTCCCAGCGTTCCAACGTGGCCTTGAGCAGTGCCTCACGGTTCGGGAAGTGCCAGTACGCGCTGCCCTTCGTAGCTCCGATCCGGGCAGCGAGCGGCTCCACGGCGACTGCGGCCACCCCGCCCTCCGCAAGGGCCTCCAAAGCCACGGCGGTCCAGTCGTCCTTGGTGCGGCGCTTCGTCACAGCGCCATACGCTACCGTACGGTCACATTCCATACGGTGCCGTACGGAGGCTCCCATGATCATGAACGTGCACGTCCGAACGCTGCCACCTCGTGAGGACTGGGTGGAACGGGCGGTGGCGGCCTGGCCCTCAGAGCATTGGCCGCCGCTGGTCTTGGACCGTCCACTCGAGGTCGGGGCGGACGGCGGACACGGGTTCGTCCGTTACCGCTGCACTGCCTACGAGGCCGGGCAAAGAGCCGAGTTCACCTTCACGCGGTTCATCACCGGAACCCACGCCTTCGAAGTCGTCCCGAACGGGGTCCGGCACGTGCTCACCGGACGCCCGATCGGGTGGATGCGCGTGGGTTGGCCCCTAGCCGTCCGCTGGCTGCACGACGCTCTGATCGAGGACCTGCTGGACAACCTGAGCACCGAAGCGGGCGTCGACCACCGACCAGCCCGCTGGTCCTGGTGGGTCCGCGCGATGCGGGCGGTAGCGCGCCGAGTCACCTGAAAGCCACACCGTCGAAGCCACACCGTCCGAGAACCCGGGCGTCCACAACCGGCGTCGGCGTCCGTCTTCCCAATACCGGGCGCTGACCAGAGGGAGGGTTCGTGACACCGGGGAACTCCGATGACCACGCGGCTTCCTTCACCGACTTCTACCACCGCGAGCGAACCAGGTTGTTCCGGTTCGCCGCGGTGATGTCCCCGCACCTGGACCACGAGTCCGCGGTGCAGGAGGCGTTCGTCGGCGCCTGGCGACACTGGCCGACGATCAATCCCGCCGCCCGACGCGCGTGGCTGGTCAAGACGATCCGCAACCTTCTCGTCGACCAGTCCCGGCGCCTGGAAAGACCCAGCGAGGTGACCGACGAGGTGATCGCGAGGTCCCACCTGCTCGTCCAACGGCACCGCGAAGCCGAGACCTGGCACGAGCTCAACTCCACCCTGGCCGCCATCGCCCGCCTGCCCGACCGGCTGCGGACCGCGCTCGTGCTGCGCTTCTGGGACTTCGGCGACGACGAGATCGCCGACGTGCTGGGATGCGGTCGGGACTCGGTCCGCCGGTACGTCTCCGAGGCTCGTGCTCGGATCAGCGCGGTCGTGGGCAACGCCGAGCGCCGGGCCAGGGCGCCGCGACGAGGGAAGGAGACGCCATGACCGACGACACCCCCGACCTCGACCCGAAACTCGCCGACCTCGACCCGAAACTCGCCGACCTGCGCGCGGAGCTGTCCGAGGCGATCCCCGACGACCCGGCCGAGGACGACCTGGGCGTCGCGGCGATCATGGCCCAGGCCACCCCGCCCACCTCCACCCCGCCCACCTCCACCCCGGAACGCCACGCCGGCCTCCTGCTGGCCGCCCGGGACGGTGACCGGTCGGCCCTGGACGCCCTGGTCACCGAGCTGACCCCGCTGGTCTGGCACGTGGCCCGGGGCAACGGCCTGGACCAGCCCACCGCCGAGGACGTGGTGCAGACCGTCTGGCTCGGCCTCCTGCGCCACCTCGACCGCATCGCCGAGCCCCGCGCGCTGGCGGGGTGGCTGATCGTCACCACCAGGCGCGAGTCCCAACGGGCCTGGCGGGAGCTCAACGGCCGCCCCGCCCTGTCGTCGGACTCGGCCCTGGAGGTGGCCGACACCCGCTGGCTGCCCGAGACGGAAGCCCTGCGCGACGACCGGGACCGCCGCCTGTGGCGGGCCTTCTCCGAGCTGCCCAGGCGCTGCCAGGAGATCCTGCGGCTGACCGTGCTGGCGGGCCGGGCCGAGTACCGGGCGGTGGCCGAGGCCCTGTCCATGCCCCGGGGCAGCATCGGCCCGACCAGGGGCCGGTGCCTGACCACCCTGCGCACCCTGCTGGACCGCGAGGGAGGTGTCTGACCGTGGACGACGAGATGGGGTGGCTGGAGGAACTGGTGGACCGCATCGACCCACCGCCGCCCCACCTGGTGGAGTCGATCCACCTCCTGATCGCGGTGAGCCGGGCCCTCGCCTGAGCCCGGACCGGGTCAGGGCAGGACGACCACGAGCACGTAGCGGGCCGGGCCGGGGCCCAGGCTGCGCCAGCGCGAGTTGCTCCAGAGCCGGAAGCGCAGGCAGTCGCCGGCGCGGGCCTCGTGCACCGCGCCGTCGACGGTGACCTCCACCGCGCCCTCCTGGATCCAGGCGTGGTGCTCCAGGCCCGGCACGGGCGACCCCTCGTAGGCGATGTCCGCGCCGGGGCGCAGGGTGACCTCGAGGACCTCGCCGCGCAGCCCGGCCGACGGCGGTGACACGGACCGGCGGGTGATCCCGGTTTCGTCGTCGCGCCACACGGGCTGCCGGTCGGCGGGCACCACTGGCGACGGCGCGGGTTCCACCTCGGCCAGCAGTCGGGACATGGTCAGCTGGTAGGTCGCGCACAACTTGCTCAGCAACGCCGTGGTGGGGCTGATCTCCGCGCGTTCCAGCCGGGACAGCGTCGACCGGCTGACCCCCGAACGCCGCGCCAGGTCCTCCAGCGACCACCCGTGCTCGGTGCGCAGCTCGGCCAGCCGCGCGGCCAGGCGCAAGTCCAGCGGGTTGTCGTGATCGACACCTTCTGCGTGTCCCATATCAGAGATACTATCCCGAATATGGGACACCAGGACACGCTGACGATCGAACCCGACGACCTCTCCCGCCCCGTCGTCCGGGACCTGATCACCGAGCACCTCGCGGACATGTACGCGGCTTCGCCCGCCGAGAGCGTGCACGCCCTGGACCACACCCAGCTGCTCACGGACGGGGTGTCGTTCTTCACGACGTGGAGCGGGGAGACCCTGCTGGGCTGCGCCGCGCTGCGCGAGCTCTCCCCCGAGGAGGGGGAGATCAAGGCGATGCGCACCAGACCCGAGGCCCGCGGTCGCGGCGTCGCCGCGCACGTGCTCACGTTCCTCATCGAGGAGTCCCGCCGGCGCGGCTACCGCCGGATCCACCTGGAGACGGGCACCCAGGACTTCTTCGCGCCGGCCCGCCGCCTCTACGCCCGCCACGGCTTCGTGCCGTCCGGACCGTTCGGGCACTACCGCCCGGACCCGCTGAGCTTCTTCATGACCCTCGACCTGACGCCGGGACTCCCGTAGGAACCCCGGCGTCCAGCCGAGAACGTCAGGCGCGAGCCACGTCAGGCGCGAGCCACGGCCACCCGGACCTTGACCCCGTCGCCCACCGTGCCCTCGGACCCGTCGACGACCTCGCCGTAGGCCACCGAGGTGCTCAGCGTCTCCGAGGCCACGAACTCCTCGAACCGCCGCACCGCCGCCGCGACCTCGCCCTCCGGCAGCTGCAAGGTCAGCGCGATCCGGTCGGACACGTCCAACCCGGCGTCCTTCCGGGCCTGCTGCACCACCCGGACCAGGTCGCGCGCCACGCCCTCGGCCGCCAGCTCCTCGGTCACCGCGGTGTCCAGCACGACCAACCCGCTGTTGCCCGGCAGGGCCGCCGTGGCGCCCTGGTCGGTCGCGACCAGCCGCTGCTCGTACTCCTCCGGGAACAGCTCGATCCCGGCCGCCACGACCCGACCGTCCACTTCGGACCAGTCACCGGCCTTGACCGCCTTGATGACCTTCTGCACGTCCGGCCCCAACCGAGGACCGGCGACCCGCGCGTTGACCGCCAGCTGGAAGTGGCCGTGCGCGTCGACGTCGGCCGTCAGCTCGACGTCCTTGACGTTCACCTCGTCCCGCAGCACCTCGACGAACGGCTCGAGCTGGGCCACGTCGGCCGCCGCGATGACCAGCCGCGCCAACGGCAACCGCACGCGCAGCTTGTTGGCCTTGCGCAAGGACAACGCGGTCGACGCGACCTGGCGGACCTGGTCCATCGCCGCCACCAACGCGTCGTCCGCCGGCAGGTCGGACACCGCCGGGAAGTCGGTCAGGTGCACCGACCGCCCACCGGTCAGCCCGCGCCACACCACCTCGGTGGTGAAGGGCAGCAGCGGCGCGGCCACGCGGGACACGACCTCCAGCACGGTGTGCAGGGTGTCCACGGCGTCCTGATCGCCGGCCCAGAACCGGTCGCGCGACCGGCGCACGTACCAGTTGGTCAGGACCTCCAGGAACTCCCGGATGGACGCGCACGCGCCGGAGATGTCGTAGGTCTCCAGCTGCTCGGTCACCACCGCGACCAGGTCGTGCGTCTTCGCCAGCACGTACCGGTCGAGCACGTGCTGCGAGTCCGTCCGCCAGGTGCCCTCGACGCCCTCGGCGTTGGCGTACAGCGCGAGGAAGTACCACGAGTTCCACAGCGGCAGCACGGCCTGCCGGACCGCGTCCCGGATGCCCCGCTCGGTGACGATCAGGTCGCCGCCGCGCAGGATCGGGGAGGCCATGAGGAACCACCGCATGGCGTCCGAACCGTCCCGGTCGAACACCTCGTTGACGTCCGGGTAGTTCTTGCGCGACTTGGACATCTTCTGGCCGTCGTCGCCCAGGACGATCCCGTGCGCCACGCAGTTGCTGAACGCGGGCCGGTCGAACAGCGCCGTCGCCAGCACGTGCATGGTGTAGAACCAGCCGCGCGTCTGGCCGTTGTACTCGACGATGAAGTCGCCGGGGTAGTGGTTGTCGAACCACTCGGCGTTCTCGAACGGGTAGTGGACCTGGGCGAAGGACATCGAACCGGACTCGAACCAGCAGTCCAGCACCTCGGGCACCCGGCGCATGGTGGACTTCCCGGTCGGGTCGTCCGGGTTGGGCCGGGTCAGCTCGTCGATGCCGGGCCGGTGCAGGTCGGTCGGGCGCACGCCGAAGTCGCGCTCCAGCTCGTCCAGCGAGCCGTAGACGTCCACGCGCGGGTACTCGGGGTCGTCGGACACCCACACCGGGATCGGCGAGCCCCAGAACCGGTTGCGCGAGATGTTCCAGTCGCGCGCGTTCTCCAGCCACTTGCCGAACTGGCCGTCGCGGATGTGCTCGGGCACCCAGTTGATCTGCTTGTTCAGCTCGACCATCCGGTCCTTGAACTGGGACACGGCGACGAACCACGACGAGACCGCGCGCTGGATGAGCGCGTTGTCGCACCGCCAGCAGTGCGGGTACGGGTGGTCGTAGGTCTCGTGGCGCAGCAGCAGGCCCGCGTCCTTCAGGTCGCGGATGATCGCCTTGTTCGCCTCGAAGACCTGCTGCCCCTGGTAGGGCGGGACCTCGGCGGTGAACCGGCCGTGCGCGTCGACCGGGACGACGACCTCGATGCCGGCCGCGTCCGTGACGAGCTTGTCCTCTTCACCGAACGCGGGTGCGATGTGGACGATGCCCGTGCCGTCCTCGGTGGTGACGTAGTCCGCCGCCAGCACCTGGTGGGCGTTCTCGCGGCCCACGAAGAAGTCGAACGGCGGCGCGTACTTCTTGCCCACCAGGTCCGAGCCCTTGTAGCGGGCGAGCACCGTCGGCTCCTCGCCCAGCTCACGGGCGTACGCCGGCACGCGGGCCTCGGCCAGCAGGTACTTCTCGCCCTGCGCCTCGACGGTCACGTAGTCGACGTCGGGGTGCACGGCGGCGGCCAGGTTGGACGGCAGGGTCCACGGGGTCGTCGTCCACACCAGGGCCAGCTCGCCGGTCTCCAGGCGCAGGCCCACCGTCACCGCCGGGTCCTGCCGGTCCCGGTAGGTGTCGTCCATCTTGGTCTCGGTGTTGGACAGCGGCGTCTCGCAGCGCCAGCAGTACCACAGCACGCGGAAGCCCTCGTAGACCAAGCCCTTGTCCCACAAGGTCTTGAAGGCCCACATGACCGATTCCATGTAGTCCAGGTCGAGGGTCTTGTAGTCGTTGTCGAAGTCGACCCAGCGGGCCTGGCGGGTCACGTAGTCGCGCCACTGGTCGGTGTAGCGCAGCACGGAGGTGCGGCAGGCCTCGTTGAACTTCTCGATGCCGAAGGCCTCGATCTCGGACTTGGACGAGAACCCGAGCTGCTTCTCCGCCTCGACCTCGGCGGGCAGGCCGTGGGTGTCCCAGCCGAACCGGCGCTCGACGTGCTTGCCGCGCATGGTCTGGAAGCGCGGGACGACGTCCTTGACGTAGCCGGTCAGCAGGTGGCCGTAGTGCGGCAGGCCGTTGGCGAAGGGCGGGCCGTCGTAGAAGACGAACTCGTTGGCGCCCTTGTCCCCCGCCGGCCGCGCGTCGATCGAGGCCTGGAAGGTCGCGTCGGACTTCCAGAAGTCGAGGACGTCCCGCTCGAGCGCGGGGAAGGACGGCTGGGAGGGCACCGGACCCTCGCCTGCCTTGGGGTAGGCCATCGTGCTGCTCCTCGCGTGCTGTTCTCGCCCGGCACGCGGGGACGACGCGCCCGCCTGGCGGGCACACCGCGGTACCACCCCGCTTGCCGACGCGACGCGCGCGACGGCCTCTCGTTGACGGCTGTGACGGGCCGCACCCGTCCGGTTCTACTGGGGCGCTGGTGCGCGCCCGTTCTTCCGGAGGCTCCCCGGTGATGGCCGGATCGGTGCCTGTGCGTCAAGGGTAGCCGGTCACCGCAAACCGGTTGCCGGGCGCGGCGGTGGTGGCGCCTCAAGTCGTTTCCGGCGGTCCGGGCGGAGGTGAACAATCCGGGGCGTGTTCTCCGGCGACTTCGAGGTGCACCTGACCGGCTCCGAGCAGGAGGCGGACGCGCTGGCCGCGTTCGCCGCCCCGCGGGGCGCGAAGTTCACCCACATCGTGCTCAACCGCGGCGAAACCCCCTCCCAGCCGATGCTGACGGTGACGGGCAGCGGCACGCTGGAGGACCTGCACCGCCTCGCCGACGGGTGGCGGGCCGACCTGGCCGCGGCGGGGCTGCGCGTGCTCCGGGTCAAGATCGAGGCCGCGCCGTGGAACGAGGGCGTGCCCGCGTCCGACCTGGACGCCTCCGACGAGCTGTACTTCGAGCACCACGTGAAGGTGCAACTGCCCTTCGGCAAGCGCGACATGGTCGACCGGTTGCGGTGGGCGATCGCCGGCACGGGCGCGAACGTGTCGCGCAACGCCCGGCGGCGACGCGGCCTGCACGAGGAGCGGTTCGTCACGCAGCGGTGCCGCGGGGTCGGCCTCGCCACCGCGCGGACCCGGCTCGACGCGCTGCTGGCCGCGTTGCGCGGCGGCGGGTACAAGGTGCTGGAGGTCGAGGAGGAGTACGTCGTCCACGACGACGCGCTGCACGTCGACCGCGGGTGGCTGGACCCGGACCGGTGGGGTGACCGGCAGACCGTGCGCGACGACCTGCTCGGCAGCACGGCGGGTCACGGCTCCTCGCCGTCGACCTTCCGCCCGCTCGCGGCCGACGGGCTGGACGTCCGGCAGCACCGGGTGTTCGACCCGGCGCTCAAGCACTTCGACCACGCCTTCCGAGCGGGCGAGCCGGTGTTCGGCGACCCGGCCGAAGGCGCCCGCTGGTCGGCCGCCCGGCGGGCCGCCATGACGCACGTGCTCGCCGTCGTGGCCGCCTCGCCGTGGGCGGGGCACCTGGTGCTGCGCGGCAGCGTCGCGCTGCGCGCCTGGCTCGGTGCGCTCGCCCGCGAACCCGGCGACCTGGACTTCGTGGTGGTGCCGAAGACGTTCGCCCCGGACGGCCCGGAGGGGCGGGCGATGCTGGAGGGCTTGGTGGCCGCCGTCGCCGCCGACCCCGGTCCGGGGCTGCGCGCCGACCAGGTGGTGGCCGAGCACATCTGGACCTACGAGCGGGTGCCGGGCCGGCGGCTGGTGTTCCCGTTCGACGTGGCCGGCCTGCCACAGGGCGCGGTGCAGGTGGACCTGGTGTTCAACGAGGACCTGCCCGACGCGCCGGTCGCCGTCGAGGTCCCGCCGCTGGGCACGCGGGTGCTCGCCGCGTCGCCCGCCCTGTCGCTGGCGTGGAAGCTCCAGTGGTTGATGACCGACCTGTACCCGCAGGGCAAGGACCTCTACGACGCCGTGCTGCTCGCCGAGCGCACCCCGGTGTCGCTGGACCTCGTCCGCGACCTGATCCGCCCCGAGCTGGGCGCCGAGGCCGACGACTTCACCTGGGCGTCCGTGCTCGACCTCGACGTGGACTGGGAGAACTTCCGCGCCGAGCAGCCCGGGGTCGAGGGCGGCGCCGGGCCGTGGCTGCGCAGGCTCGCGGACGCGCTGGCCCGCTGGTGAGCCGCCGGCCCTAGTCGCCCGTCGCCCGCTTCTTGGCCACGAGAACAGCGTCGGGCGTGCACACCGCGCACGGCGTGAACCCGAGCTGCCTGGCCTCGGCGATGGGCAACCCCAAGGTCGCCCGCGACGCCGGCCACGGGCAAGCGGCCAGGTGGTAGCGCGGGTGCTCGTCGAGGACGCGGACCTCGTCGGTCAGGTCCGCCACGACCAGCAGGTCGGCGGCGTCCGTGTCCTCCTCACCCGGCTCAGTGTCCTGATCGGGTGAAACAGGGGTGTCCGGACCGTCGCCCGCGAGCTCGTCTTGATCACCGGCGCTAGCCTGGTGATCACCTCGTTCCACCGCGGTGCCGGCAGCCGACGGCGCCGGCCCCGACCGGCGGCGCAGCCACCAGTCCCAGACCAGGACCAGGGCCGCGGCGGCGCTCGCGCCCACCGAAAGCCACGCCCAGTGCGTCTGGGCGGTGGTCAGGGCGGGCACGAGCAGCCCCAGGGCTGCCAGCACCAGCAGCAGAACGATGTAGAGCACGTGCGCAGACTAGATCAACCGCGTCGATCAGCCGGCTTCGGCGCGCGCCCCGAACGAGTAGCCCTGCTGGCGGCCGTCGGACGGTGCGGCCGGGCCGCGGTCCTGGAGGTCGCGCAACGAGGACTCCAGCATGGTCTTGAGCCGGGTCCGGTACTCGCGCTCGAAGGTCTGGAGCTTGTCGATCTGCTTCTCGAGCGTGTTCTTCTCCTGGGTGATGTTGCCCATCACCTCGGCGTGCTTGCGCTGAGCGTCGCGGTCGAGCGCGCTGGCCTTCTCACGGGCCTGCCGCTCCAGCGTCTCGGCGCGCGTCCGCGCGTCGTTCAGCATGGTCTCGGCGCGGGTGCGCGCCTCGTTGACCATCGTGTCGGCCTTGGCACGGGCCTCGGAGAGCAGCTGCTCGGACTTGGTCCGGGCCTCCGACAGCATCCCGTCGGCCTCGGCCTTGGCCTCGCCGGTGAGCCGGTCGGCCATCTCCTGCGCCAACCCGAGCACCTTCGCGGCCTGCACGTGGTGGTCTCCGCCACCACCGGGCGAGGTCTGCTCCAGCGCCGAGGGGGGTGGCACCGGGGCCAGCCTGCGGGGCTCGTCGACGACTCGGCTGGGACCACCCACACCCGCGGCGATCTTGGCTCGGGCGTCTTCGAGGTCGGCACGCGCGGTCTCGACCTGCTGGTCGAGCTGCTCGACCTGCTGGCGCAGGTCGTTGTTCTCCTCGATCAGGCGGGCTAGTTCGCCCTCAACCAGGTCGAGGAACGCGTCCACCTCGTCCTCGTTGTAGCCCCGCTTGCCAATCGGCGGCTTGCTGAACGCGACGTTGTGCACGTCCGCGGGGGTCAACGGCATCAGATCACCTCACGCACTCCTGGGCTGTGGACATCCCTGGTCCCCTCACCTGGGATCGGCTACTCGCATCAGAATGATAACGACCAGCAACAGCACAATAATGGACAAGTCCAGACCGACGCCCCCGATCCGCACGGTCGGGATGAGCCGACGCAGCAGTCGGACCGGGGGATCGGTCACGGTGTAGACGGTCTCCAGAGCCACCGCGACGCCGCCCGCCGGCCGCCACTGCCTGGCGAAAGTCCGGACGAGCTCGACCACGACGCGGGCTGTGAGCAGCAGCCAGAACGAGAACAGGACGTAGTAGACGACGAGCGCGAGGGCATACACACCGTCAACTGTGCCATCACTCACCCGTGGTTGAGGAACCCGCCCTCCGCGAGTCGCCTCCGGTCCTCCGCCGTCACGTCGATGTTGGGGGGTGAGAGGAGGAACACCTTGTTCGTCACCTTGTCGATCGAGCCGCGCAGCGCGAAGGCGAGCCCCGCGGCGAAGTCGACCAGGCGCTTGGCGTCCGCGTCGTCCATGTCGGTGAGGTTCATGATCACCGGCGTGCCGTCGCGGTAGTGCTCCCCGATGGTCCGCGCCTCGTTGTAGCTGCGCGGGTTGAGCGTGGTGATGCGGCCCAGCGCCTGCTGGCGGGACGGCTCGGGCGCCGGGCGGACCCGGCTGACCGGCTCGCGCGGCGTGTCGACGGCCAGGGCGCCCTGGGTCGGCTCCGCCGCCCACGTCCGGCGCGCACGGCTGCGCGCGTCGGGCTCGTAGTCGTCGGCGTCGTCCAGCTCGGCGCGGTACCCGCCGTGCGGGCGTCGCCGGCCGTTGCGCTCCGGGTACTCGGGGTAGGCGTCGTAGTCGTCGGCGTCGGACCGGTAGTCGTAGCGCCCGCGCTCACCGTCGTAGTCGGGGTCGTCGGCGTACTCGGCGGGAACCATCCCGAAGTAGGCCTTCAGCTTGTGAAACCCGCTCATGGTCGAGCCCTTCCTCCGCCGATCCCTACCCGCTAGGACGTCGCGGCCGTCCCGAGGTTCCTGCCGATTACGGCGAGGCTAGCCCTCGGCTGCCCAGCAGCGCTGTTCCGACACGCACGCACGTAGATCCGTGCGCGATGGCATCTTCCAGGTCACCGGACATCCCCGCCGAGATCACGGTGGCAGTGGGATGATCGTCACGCAAGCGGGTTACCGCACCTTGAAGAGCACGAAACGCCGCTTCTGGAGACATCCCGAGGGGTGCGACGGTCATCACACCTCGCAGCCGAAGTTCACCCGTCCGAGCGACATAATCGGCAAGATCGTTCACGTTCGGGAGGGGGCAGCCGCCGCGGTGGGGGTCGCCGTCGATGCTGACCTGGATGAGCACGTCCAGCGGGTCGCGCCCGGCGTTGGCCTTGGCCAGGGCGTCGACGAGCCGCGTGGAGTCGACGGCGTCGACCTGGTTCGCCCACGTGACGACCGACCGGGCCTTGTTGCGCTGGACCGAGCCGACCATGTGCCAGCGGGCTTCGGCGTCCGGGCGCAGCCGCGCGAACTCCTCGGTCTTGCGGGTGGCCTCCTGGTCCCGGTTCTCGGCGAACTCGGTGAGCCCGAGGTCGGACAGCAGGGCCACGTCCTCGGCGGGGAAGGTCTTGGTCACCGCCAGCAGGGTCACCTCGCGCGGGTCGCGGTCGGCGGCCCGGCAGGCGGCTTCGATGCGCTCGCGCACCTCGGCGAGGTTGGCGGCGAGCTCGTCCCGGCGGCTCACGCGTCGATCCAGACGACGCCGGCGATCCGCCCCGTTCCGGGGTCCCGCCGATGGCTGAACAGGGTCTTCTCCTCCACCGTGCACCGGGGGTCGATGCCGATCTTGCCGACGCCCGCGTCCGCGAGCTGCTGCCACAACCCGGCCCGCAGGTCCAGCGAGGGCGTCCCCTTGCGGGACTTCGCGGCACTGCCGGGGAGGTGCTTCTCGACGTCCGCCCGCATCTCGGCCGGCACCTCGTAGCACTGACCGCACACGGCGGGGCCGAGCAGCACCTCGATCCGGTCCTTCCGGGCGCCGAGTTCGACCATCTTGTCCAGCGCTTGTGGCACGACCCCGACCCGCGCTCCGACCCGTCCGGCGTGGACGGCCCCGACCACCCCGGCCTCGGGGTCGCCGAGCAGGACGGGGACGCAGTCGGCGGTCAGGACGACCAGCGCGAGGCCGGGCGTGGCGGTGACGACGCCGTCGGTGGCTTCGAGGGGTTCTTTTTGTGGGCCGTCGACGGCTTGGACGGTCCGGCCGTGCACCTGTTCCATCCAGACGAGGTGGCTCACGTCGAGCCCGAGGCCTTCGGCGAGCCGGTGGCGGTTGGCGGCGACGGCGGCGGGGTCGTCGCCGACGTGGTCGCCGAGGTTGAACGAGTCGAACGGCGGCTTGGACACCCCGCCTTCACGGGTGGTCACGACACGACGAATACGCACCCGCACAGCCTGCCACGCCCAACCACCCCGCCTGGCCGTGGTGCCGGCACAGCTCCGGCGGCTGGCCCGGCCGGGACGGGGCGGGGTGCTGGGCGGGGCAAGGCAGGCGGCACGGCCGGGGCGGCACGGCCAGCGCGGTCGACGCGGCGCGGTCGGGGCGGTCGGCGCGGCGCGGTCGGGGCGGTCGGGGCGGCGCGGTCGGGGCAGGGCGGTCGGGGCAGGGCGGGCGGCGCGGACTGGGGTGCGCGGGCCGGCGATCTGGATGGGCGGCGGGCGGCCGGTCTGGGTGGGCGGCCTGCGCGGGCCAGCGGCGCGACGAGCGAGTGGCGCGGCGAACAGACGGCGCGGCGAGAAGGCGGGCGGGCGGCGCGGCGGGCGTCCGTGTGCGAGCCGTGGCGCGCGGGCGGCCCCGGTTCGCAGGTCGGCGCGGCCACAGACAGCCCCGGTGCCCTCGTCGCGTTGCGAGGGCGCGGCCTCCGGCCCCCGGTTCCATCATCCCAGAGGGGTCCGACAGAAGCGGGTGGGAAAGCTGAGAGCCCGCCCCCGGCGCGGGAGCGGGCTCTCAACTCAGTCCAGGCGTCAGCGGCGCATGAACGGGGGGACGTCGACCTCGTCGTCCGGGTCGTCGGTCACCGGTACCGCCCGGGACGGCAGGGAGCCGCTCTGGGACAGCGAGCGCGGGACCGTCGGCTGGGGCGGCGTGGGGTAGGTGGGTTGGGGGGGTGCGCCGTTGGTCTGGGTCGGCTGCGGCGGCACCGTCGGGCGGGGTGGGGCCACCGGGGCCTGTTCCACCACCGGCTGTTGGACCGGCTGGGCCATCGGAGCCTGTTGCTGGGCCACCGGCTGCTGCACGACCGGCTGCTGCTGCACCACGCCCGACTGGCCCGGCGCGACCGTCGTGCGCGGCGGGGAGGACAGGGCCTGGGGTTCCAGCTTCTTGTGGGTCGGGCCGCCGCTGTCGAAGCCGGCCGCGATCACCGTCACCCGGACCTCGTCGCCGAGCGAGTCGTCGATGACCGTGCCGAAGATGATGTTCGCGTCCGGGTGCGCGGCCTCCTGGACCAGCGACGCCGACTCGTTGATCTCGAACAGGCCCAGGTCGGACCCGCCCGCGATCGACAGCAGCACGCCGTGCGCGCCCTCCATCGACGCTTCCAGCAGCGGCGAGTTGATGGCCTTCTGCGCCGCTTGCACGGCACGGCCCTCGCCGCGCGCCGAGCCGATGCCCATCAACGCCGAGCCCGCGCCGGACATGACCGACTTGACGTCGGCGAAGTCCAGGTTGATCAGACCGGGCGTGGTGATGAGGTCGGTGATGCCCTGGACACCGGAGAGCAGCACCTCGTCGGCCGAGCGGAACGCGTCCATCAGCGAGACACCGATGTCGCCCAGCTGGAGCAGCCGGTCGTTCGGGATCACGATGAGCGTGTCGCACTCGTTGCGCAGGGCCTGGATGCCCTCCTCGGCCTGCTTCGCGCGCCGCTTGCCCTCGAAGGAGAACGGGCGCGTCACGACGCCGATGGTCAGCGCGCCGAGCTTGCGGGCGATGGACGCGACGACCGGCGCGCCGCCGGTGCCCGTGCCGCCGCCCTCGCCGGCGGTCACGAAGACCATGTCGGCGCCCTTGAGGACTTCCTCGATCTCCTCGCGGTGGTCTTCGGCGGCCTTGTGGCCGACCTCGGGGTTGGCGCCCGCGCCGAGGCCGCGGGTCAGCTCGCGGCCGATGTCGAGCTTGACGTCGGCGTCGGACATCAGGAGCGCCTGCGCGTCGGTGTTCACCGCGATGAACTCGACGCCCTTGAGCCCGACCTCGATCATCCGGTTGACGGCGTTCACGCCGCCGCCGCCGATGCCGACGACCTTTATCACCGCGAGGTAGTTGTGCGGGGGCGTCATCGGATCCGCCTTCCTGATCGTGTCCGTGCTCATGTGCTGGAGTGGATGACCACCGGTGTCACACCCGGACGGAAGTCCACCCGGATTGAAACCCTCAACCAGAGGTCGAGAGTTATGTCAACCCCGTATGTTCCCGCTGGACGTTATGCACCAAAAAAGCCTCGGTCCAGCAGCCACGCCGTGTTGTGTCCCGACCGGGTGAGCGAGGTCTACTCGCCGGTCACCCCGTCGAGCAGCTCGCGCACCGCGTCCAGGTGCCCCGCGTGCCGACCCGTCTCCTCGATCAGGTGGATCAGCACCCAGCGCGCGGAAAGCCTCTTGTCCCCCCGGAACTCCACCTCGTGGTCGAGGTCGAGGCCCGCGGCGACGTCGCGGCTCACCTTGCACTGCTCAGCGTAGTCGGCCAGCAATCCCGAGATCGTCTCCCCCGGCTCGATCCGCCAATCGGCGTCCGGGTCCTCCCTCGTGTAGGGGGCGGCGTTGGGCCGTCCGAGCAGGGCGACCTCGAACCAGTAGTGCTCCACCCAGCGCAGGTGCTTGACGATGCCCGCGGCGGTGTTGAGCGGCGAGGGCAGGGTCGAGCGGCGGGCGTCCTCTTCGGACAGTCCGGCGCACTTCAGCTCGATGGTCCCGCGCAGGAAGTCCAGGAACCCGTTGAGCAGGGTCCGCTCGTCGCCGGTGTAGTCGACCTCCACCCGCTCCTCGGGCTTGGTCACGATCTTCGTCATGCCGCGCAGTATCGCCGCCGCCAATGCCGAGGGACCATCGACTTTCACCACCCGGCCGTGGTGAAGATCACGACACGGTGGGCAGTTCCGGGCTGGATACGTCGAACACCGAGCCATCCCGGGTCATCAGGACCTCCAACACCGCCGCCTTGCGCGGGGTGTCGTCGGGCGAGCCCCACCGCACCTCGCGGCCCGCGGTGAGGGTGAGCCTGACGTCCGCCGGCGTCGTCGCCGACACGGCCAGGACCTCGCGCCGCAACTGCTCGGGCAGCGCCACCAGCACCGCCACGGCGGCGGGCAGGCCCCGCGCCTCCACCTTCAACTCCGGCAGGCCCCCCGGCGGCTGGGACACGGTCGCGTAGTCCCGACCGGTGGCGTCGACCATGTGCGCGCCGTCGCCGGCGTTGATGACCGCGACCGGCGTGCGCTCCTCGACGGTCAACAACACCGTGCCCGGCAGCGAGCGGTCCACCCGCACCCCGGCCACCCGAGGCAGGTCGCGCACCCGCGCGGCGACGGCGTCCACGTCCAGCCGCACCAGCGGCGTGCCCGCCTCGATCGCGGCGGCCTGGCGGACCTGGTCGGCGGTCAACTCGACCGCACCCGCCACGTCCACCCGCCGCACGCCCAGCAGCGGCGTGAACCACACCGCCACCACCAGGCCCACGACGGTCAGCAGGGTCAGCAGCGCGACGGCCCGGCGCCGCAGCACCACGCGCCGGGAGGGTCCTCCGCGCCGGGACGGGCGCCGCCGCGACGCGGTGGCGGTGCGGCGGCGCGCCGTCTGGGTCGTCATGCCCGGTCCAGCTCCCCGACGATCTCCGGGCCGAGCATGGTCACGTCGCCCGCGCCCATCGTCACCACGACGTCGCCCTCGCCGACCAGGCCCGCCACCAGCGCCGGCACCCGGTCGAACGACGTCTCGTAGTGCACCTTCGCCGCGTCCAGCGGCACGGCCGAGGCCACCAGGGCGCCGGTCACGCCCGGCTCCGGGTCCTCGCGCGCCCCGTACACGTCGAGCACCACGACCTCGTCGGCCAGGCCCAGCGCGGTGCCGAACTCGGCGGCGAACAGCCGGGTCCGCGAGTACAGGTGCGGCTGGAACACCACGACCACCTTGCCCTGCCCCGCGACCGGCCGCGCGGCGGTGAGCTGCGCGGCGACCTCGGTCGGGTGGTGGGCGTAGTCGTCGTAGACCCGGACCCCGCCGGCGCGGCCCTTGAACTCGAACCGCCGCCGCACGCCGCCGAACGCGCCCAGGCCCTCCAGCACGCAGTCCCGGTCCGCGCCCAGTTCCAGCGCGGCCAGCAGGGCGGCGATCGCGTTGCCCGCCATGTGCTCGCCCGGCACGGCGACCCGCACGTCCACCTTCTCGCCGTCGAGGTCCAGCACGGCGATGCCGCCGCCGTCCTCGGGCCGGTAGTCCACCAGGACCGCCGCGCCCTCGCCGGACGCCGTGCGGCCGTAGGGGCGGACCCGCAGGCCGAGGCCCTGCGCGCGGTCGGCCAGCGCCTTCGCGCCCGGGTCGTCCACGCACGCGATGAGGACGCCGTCGGGCTCGATGCGCTCCAGGAACGAGTCGAACACGGCGGTGTAGGCCTCGACCGTGCCGTGGTGGTCGAGGTGGTCGGCCTCGACGTTGGTCACCACCGCGACCGAGGGGGCGAAGAACAGGAACGACCCGTCGCTCTCGTCGGCCTCGGCGACGAAGATCCCGCCGGCACCCTGGTGGGCGTTCGCGCCGGACTCGTTGAGGTCGCCTCCGATGGCGAAGGACGGGTCCATGCGGCAGTGCTGCAACGCCACGGTCAGCATCGACGTGGTGGACGTCTTGCCGTGCGTGCCCGCCACACAGGCCACCCGGTGGTCCAGCATGAGCGCGGCCAGGGCCTCGGCGCGGCGCAGCACGACCACGCCGCGCTCGCGGGCGCCGGCCAACTCGGGGTTGTCCTCGCGGATCGCGGTGGACACCACGACCGCCGTGGGACCGTCGTCGAGCAGGTCGAGGTTGTCCGCCGCGTGGCCGACCGCGACCTTCGCGCCCTGCGCGCGCAGCGCCAGCACGGTGCGCGAGTCCTTGGCGTCCGAGCCGGACACGTGCGCGCCGCGCGCCAGCAGGATCCGGGCGATGCCGCTCATGCCGGCCCCGCCGATACCGACCAGGTGAACCCGTTCCAGGACGTTCACTTCTTGATCACTTCCAGGACGATCCGGGCGAGCACCTCGTCGGCCTCGCGGTGGCCGGTGCTCAGCGTGGCGGTGGTCATCGCCGCCAGCCTGCCGCGATCGGCGACCAACGGCACGACGTGCTGCGCGACCCAGTCGGGTGTCAGCTGCTCGTCGGGGACCAGGAGGCCGCCGCCGGCGGTCACGACCGGACCGGCGTTGAGGGCCTGCTCGCCGTTGCCGATGGGCAGCGGCACGAACACCGCGGGCAGCCCCACGGCGGACACCTCGGCGACGGTCATCGCGCCGGCCCGGCACAGCACCGCGTCCGCGGCGGCGTAGGCGAGGTCCATGCGCTCCAGGTAGGGCACCGGCACGTACGCGGGCGCGCCCGGCACCGACTGCACCGCCACGGAGTTCTTGGGGCCGTGGGCGTGCAGCACGCCGATCCCGGCCCGCGCGAACGCCTGCGCCGCGCCGGACACCGCGTTGTTGATCGACCGCGCGCCCTGCGAGCCGCCGAACACCAGCAGCACCGGGGCGTTGGGGTCCAGGCCGAAGTGGGCGCGGGCCTGGGCGCGCAGAGCGGCCCGGTCCAGCGACGTGATCGAGTGCCGCAGCGGGATGCCGATGATCTCGGCGTCGGTCAGGCCCGAGTCGGGCACGGCGGCGGCCACGCGCTCGGCGAACTTCGCGCCGACCTTGTTCGCCAGGCCCGCCTTGGCGTTGGCCTCGTGCACCACGATCGGCACCCGGCCGCGCGCGGCGAGGTAGGCGGGCAGCGAGACGTACCCGCCGAACCCGACCACGACGTCGGCGTGGTGGCGCTCCAGCACCTCACGGGTGCGCTTGACGGACTCGCGCACCCGCAGCGGCAGCTTCAGCAGGTCGGGCGACGGTTTGCGCGGCATCGGCACCGGCGGGATCAGCTCAAGCGGGTAGCCGCGGGCGGGCACGAGCTTGTTCTCCAGCCCGCGCTCGGTGCCCAGCGCGACGATCCGCGCGTCGGGCCGCAGCCGCTTGACCGCGTCGGCCAGGGCCAGGGCGGGCTCGATGTGCCCGGCGGTGCCGCCTCCGGCGACCACCACGCACGGTCCGGCCTGCTGGGGAACCCCGGTCACGCACTTCCTCCTTGTGTCGTGGGTCGGGCTAACGCCCGTCGCGGCGCCGGGACCGGTCCTGGGTCGCCCGGCGCGAGTCGCGCCGACGGTACTCCGACGGCGGAGCGTGACGACCGGCCATCCTCCGTTCGTCCACCGGCGGCGGCGCGGCCTTGCGGCTGCGCGGCGGGGTGGACGGGCGGACGGGCCGGCGCTTGGGCGGCGGCTTGTAGGCCTCGGGCGCGGGCAGTTTCAGCACGCCGCCGACCCGGCCGGGACCGAGGGAGCGCAGCGCGGACACGGCTTCCGGTTCGTGCCGTGCGCAGTTCGCCAGGATGCCGAACACGACCATCGTGGTGACGATCGACGTGCCGCCCGAGGAGATCATCGGCAGCGTGATGCCGGTGACCGGCAGCAACCGCACCACGTACCCGATGTTGATCGCGGCCTGCGCCACCAACCACACGGTGAGCGTCGCCGAGACCAGCCGGATCCACGGGTCGGTGTTGCGCGCGGCGATCCGCAGGCCCACCACGGCCAGCAACCCGAACAGGCCCAGCACCAGCAGGCACCCGATGAAACCGAGCTCCTCGCCGATGACGGCGAAGATGAAATCACTGTGCACGTTGGGCAAATAACGCCACTTCGAACTGCCGTTGGTCAGCCCCTTGCCGAAGAACCCGCCTTCCGCCAAGGCGAACATCGCCTGTCGCGCCTGGAGTCCAGCGCCCGTCGGGTCCTTGTCCGGGTCCAGGTAGGTCAGGACGCGCTGGAGCCGGTAGGTGGCGCCGACCGCCAACACCGCCGCACCCGCCGCCGCACCGACCGCGATCACGCCGAACAACCGCATCGGCGCGCCCACGAACCACATAAGGCTGACCAGGACGACGCCGAGCGTGATCGTGCCGCCGAGGTCGGGCTGGAGCATCACCAGCGCGAACACCAGCAGCGCAACGGGCACCACGGGCACCAGCAGGTGCCGGTACTGGTCCAGCAACGCCCTCTTGGTGACCAGGACGTGCGCGCCCCACAACGCCATCGCGAGCTTCGCGGCCTCGATCGGCTGGAACGACACAGGCCCCACCGTGAACCACGACTGCGCACCGCCCGCAACCGTCCCGAGTGGAGTGAGGACCAGCCCCAACATGACCACGCACGCCAACATCGCCATCATGCTGGACTGCCGAACCGTGCGCAGCGGGATCCGCAGCACCACGAGGAACAAGATCGCCCCGACCGCCACGTACAGCAACTGCTTCTGGAAGACGCTGTAGGCCGAGGCCCCATCCGCGACCTCGCCAGGCGCGGAGGCGGACAACACCATCACGAGACCCAGCACGGTCAGCAACCCGAAGATCGCCAGCAGCAGGTGAAAGTCCGCAAGCGGACGACCCAACCACGCGGTAAGCGCACTACGAACGGCAACCACCTTCACCGTCCGCTTGGGCCGCCCACCCCGCTCCACCGCCCTGTCCACCGCTGTCATACGTGCATCGTCTCCCGCTTCGCACGGGGAAAGGCGAAAGTCCACCGCGTGTCGCCCAGACGCGACGGCGAACACGACTTTTGTCGGTGCCCGGTGGGACAATGGAACCGGGGGCCGGAGGCCACGCCCGCTCAGCTCCGACCGGTGAGCTCCCGCACGGCCTCGGCGAAAGCCTGTCCCCGGTGGGCGTAATCGGTGAACATGTCCATAGACGCCGCAGCCGGCGCCAACACCACGGCATCCCCAGCCCGCGCCATCGACCGCGCCGCCCGCACAGCATCCCGCATGGTCGCCTCGTCCAACACTGCCACCGGCACCGACGGCGCGAACCGGGACAAAGCCCCCGCGATCACTTCCCGGTCGGCCCCGATCAGCACCACCCCGCGCAGCCGGTGCGACTCCGCCCGCACCAACTCGTCCACTGACGCGCCCTTCAGCAACCCGCCGGCCACCCACACCACGCTGTCGTAGGAGCGCAGCGACGCCGAAGCCGCGTGCGGATTAGTGGCCTTGGAGTCGTTGACGTACGTGACCCCGTCACACACCGCCACAACCTCGGCCCGATGCGCCCCCGGCCGAAACTCACGCAACCCCTGCCGCACAGCCTCCGCCGACACCCCATGTGCCCGCGCCAAAGCGGCAGCAGCCAACGCATCAGCCACCCCCGGAGGACCCGCCGGATGCACCTCCGACACGGGAGCCAACACCGTGTCCGGCCCAAACGCCCGATCCACCAGGTTGCCACCCACGACACCCAGCTGACCCTCTTCAGGCGCACCCAACGTGAACCCGACATGCGCCGGCGCGGAAGCATCCGACAACAACCCCGACACATAGGGATCGTCCACACCAGCGACCGCAACATCCCCGGTCAACACCTGCGACTTGGCCCGCGCATACGCCTCGAACGACCCGTGCCAATCCAGGTGGTCCTCGGCCAAGTTCAACAACACCCCCGCCGCCGGCCGCACAGACGGCGACCAGTGCAGCTGGAAGCTGGACAACTCCACCGCCAGCACCCGATGCCCGGCCAGCAACGCGTCCACCACCGGCAGTCCGACGTTGCCGCACGCCACCGCGTCGATGCCGGCCGCCCGCAGGATCGACTCCAGCATCCCGACCGTCGTGGTCTTGCCGTTGGTGCCGGTCACCGCGAGCCACGCGGGCGGGTCGGCCAGTTCCAGGCCCATCCGCCACGCCAGCTCGACCTCGCCGATCACCTCGACGCCCGCCGCCCGCGCCGCCAGCAGCAGCGGGTTGTCCGGCCGCCACCCCGGCGAGGTCACGACCAGTTCCGTCGAGGACGGCGGCGCGACCAGGCCCGGCACCAGCGCCACCCCGGGCAGCAACGGCTCCAGGGCGTCCAGCCGGTCCACCGACCCGTCGGTCACGGTCACCGAGGCGCCCGCCGCCAGCAGGGCCTCCGCGGCGGACCGGCCGGTCACGCCCGCGCCGGCGACCAGGACGTCGCGACCGGCCAGGAACCCCACGTCAGCTCCCCGCCGCGGTCAGCCACTCGCTGTAGAACAGGCCCAGGCCCAACATGCAGCAGATGCCCGCCAGCAGCCAGAACCGGATGATGACCGTGGTTTCCGCCCACCCGGCCAGTTCGAAGTGGTGGTGGAACGGCGCCATGCGGAACAACCGCCGCCGGGACGTCCGGAACACCGCCACCTGCAACACCACCGACAGCGCCTCGACCACGAAGAGGCCGCCGATCACGACCATCAGCAGCTCGGTCCGGGTCGCGATGGACAGACCCGCGACCAGGCCACCCAGCGCCAGCGAACCCGTGTCGCCCATGAAGATCTTGGCCGGCGCGGCGTTCCACCACAGGAAGCCGATGCAGCCCGCCATCGCGGCGGCGGCCACCAGCGCCAGGTCCAGCGGGTCGCGCACGTCGTAGCAGCCCGCCACCAGCAGGTTGGAGCAGTTGTAGCGGAACTGCCAGAAGCTGATCACCACGTACGTGCCCAGCACCATCGCGGACGTGCCGCCCGCGAGGCCGTCCAGGCCGTCGGTGAGGTTGACCGCGTTGGACCACGCGGAGATCGCCGCGTAGCAGAACACCACGAACCCGACGACGCCGAACGACACCACCGCGATGTCCCGCACGAACGACAGGTTGACCGACGCCGGGGTCAGGCCCTCCTTGTTCGGGAACTGCATCACCAGGACGGCGAAGATGATGGTGGCGACGAACTGGCCGACCAGCTTGGCCGTCTTGTTCAGGCCCAGGTTGCGCTGCTTGCGGATCTTGATGAAGTCGTCGAGGAAGCCGACGATGCCCAGCGACGTGGTCAGCATGAGCACCAGCAGGCCGGACGCGCTGGGCGTCTGCTCGGCCGCCGAGGCGGACATCGAGTTCACCAGGTGCGCGCCGAGGTAGCCCGCCCACATCGCGACCAGGATGGCCACGCCGCCCATCGTGGGCGTGCCGCGCTTGGTCTTGTGGGACTGCGGGCCCTCCTCGCGGATCTCCTGGCCGAAGCCCTGCCGCGAGAAGATCTTGATCAGGTACGGCGTCAGCATGATCGACGCGATCAGCGCGATGGCCGCCGCGATGAGGATGCTCTTCACTTGCTGACCGCCTCCAGGAGGGCCTCGGCAACCCGCCACAGGCCGTATGAGTTGGATGCCTTCACCAGCACGACGTCACCCGGCCGCACCTGGTCGCGCAGCAGCTCCACGGCCGCCGCCACATCGGGCACCAATACCGCTTCTTCGCCCCATGATCCTTCCAGGTGCGCACCTTGGTGCATCGGGCGGGCTTGGTCCCCGACCACCACCAGCTTGTTGATGTCCAGGCGCACGGCGAGCCTGCCGATCTCGTCGTGCGCGCGGACGTGGTCGTCGCCCAGCTCGGCCATCGGGCCGAGCACGGCCCAGCTGCGCCGGGCGGGGGTGGTGGCCCGCGAGATGGTGGCGAGCGATTTGAGCGCCGCGCGCACCGACTCCGGGTTGGCGTTGTAGGCGTCGTTGACGATCGTCACACCGTCAGGACGTTCGACCACCGCCATGCGATGCGCGGAAACCCGTTCGGCTTGGGACAGCGCGTCGGCGACCTGCTGCGGGGTCGCGCCCAGGCGCAGGGCGATCGCGGCGGCGGTGAGGGCGTTGCCGACCTGGTGGGGGCCGTGCACGGCGAGCTGGACCGGAACCCGCTGACTGCGTGTGACCAGCGTGAACGAGGCGCGGGCCGAGGCATCCAGCTCGACGTCGACGGCCCGCACGTGGGCGTCCGGGTGCTCGCCGACCAGGATGACCTCGGCCTTGGTCCGCGCGGCCATCCCCGCCACCAGCGGGTCGTCGGCGTTCAACACCGCGATCCCGTCACCCGGCAGCGCCTCGACCAGCTCGCCCTTGGCCTGCGCGATGCCCTCGCGGGACCCGAACTCGCCGAGGTGGGCGCTGCCGACGTTGAGCACCGCGCCGACCTTCGGCGGCGCCACCGTGCACAGCGCGGCGATGTGGCCACGGCCCCGCGCGGACAGTTCGAGCACGAGGAAGCGGGTGGACTGATCGGCGCGCAGCACCGTCCACGGGTGGCCCAACTCGTTGTTGAACGACCCGGGCGGCGCGATGGTCGGGCCGAGCGGCGCGAGCACCTGCGCGATGAGGTCCTTGGTGGAGGTCTTGCCGGACGAGCCCGTGACCCCGATCACAGTGAGGTCCGGGAGCCGGTCCACGACGTGCCGGGCGAGCTTCGCCAGGGCCGCGATGACGGCCGCGCCCGCGCCGTCCTTGTCGCCGGAGAGCACGTAAACGTTGCCGTGGTCGTTCTGCACGGCCGGCGCGACGACGGTCGGGACCCCGTCCACCGGCCGACCCGCCAGCACACCCACCGCGCCGGCTTCGATCGCCTGGGCGGCGAAGTCGTGGCCGTCGACGCGTGCGCCGGGCAGGGCCAGGAACAGACCGCCCGGGGTGACCTTCCGGGTGTCGAACTCGACGGAGCCGGTGACCACCGGCGTGCCGTCCGTGCCGTGCAGGGTGCCGCCGACGACGTCGGCGATCTCGGCCAGGCTGAGCGGGATCACCGGCGGACCTCTCTGATCGCGTGCGCGAGGGTGTCGGCGTCGGAGAACGGGTGCACGACGCCCGCCACCTCCTGACCGGTCTCGTGCCCCTTGCCCGCGACGACGACGACGTCCCCGGGCCGGGCGAGACCCACGGCGTGCTCGATGGCCGCGCGCCGGTCCCCGATCTCCAGCACCTCGCCCCGGTCGGCGTCGGGCACGTTCACCGCGCCCGCGAGCATCGCGGCCCGGATCGCGGCCGGCTCCTCGCTGCGCGGGTTGTCGTCGGTGACGATCAGGACGTCACTGCGCCGGGCGGCTTCCTCGCCCATCAGCGGACGCTTGGCGGTGTCCCGGTCGCCGCCGCAGCCCAGCACCGTGATGATCCGCCCGGTGGCACGGGCGCGCACGGCGTCCAGGGCGAGGGCGACGGCCTGCGGCTTGTGCGAGTAGTCGACGACGGCGGTGAAGTCCTGGCCTTCGTCGACGCGCTGCATCCGCCCCGGCACCTGCACGTCCGCGAGGCCCCGGCGGATGGACTCGGCGTCCACGCCCCGCGCGTGCAGCATGGCGGTGGCGAGCAGGGCGTTGGCGACGTTGAATTCGCCGGGCAACCGGAGCTCGACGTCGAACGTGAGAGGTCCGTGCACGGAGAACCGCTGCTCACCGGTCGCGGACACGGCGATGTCCGACGCGGTCCAGTCCGCTTCTCCGGCGGCTTCCCCGGTGGTGGACACCGTCACGGTGCCGGTCTTGACCAGCCGGCGTCCCCACTCGCCGTCCACGCACACGACTTCCTGCCGGGCGCGGCCGTCGAAGAGGAGGGCCTTGGTCTGGAAGTAGTCCTCCATGTCCGGGTGGAAGTCCAGGTGGTCCTGCGAGAGGTTGGTGAACGCGGCCACCGCGAACCCGACCCCGCCGACCCGTCCCAACCGCAGGGCGTGGCTGGACACCTCCATGACCACGTCCGTGACCCCGCGCTCGGCCATGACGGCGAGCAGCGCGTGCAGGTCGGGGGCCTCGGGGGTGGTGAGCGCGCTGTCCAGCTTCTCGCCGGCGATCCGGGTCTCGACGGTCCCGATCAGCCCGGTCGTGCGCCCGGCCGCGCGCAACGCGGACTCCACCATGTAGCTGGTGGTGGTCTTGCCGGAAGTCCCGGTGATGCCCCAGACGGCGACCTTCGTGGCGGGTTCGCCGTAAACCCGGGCAGCCAACGCCCCGAGCACGTCACGCGGATTCGGGTGCACCAGCACCGGAACGTCCCGCACCTTCGCGGCCCCGACTTCGTCGGTCAACACCGCCACCGCCCCCCGGGCCACGGCTTGGTCGACGAAGTCCGCGCCATGCGCCCGAGCCCCGGGCAACGCGGCGAACAGATCACCGGCCTTCACGTGCTGGGCGCGCAGGGTCACCCCGGAAACAGGCGTGTGCGCCCGATCGGGCGCGGTGAGGTGCGCATCCACGGTCGAGGCGAGCTCGGACACGGCGACGGGCTGGACGCGGGAAGGGCGAGGCGGGGCAGTCGCGACCTTGCCCTCAAGCTTGGCAGGCACGCGCGGAAGGCTACCGGCGCACGGAGCGTGTCCACCCACCACGTCCACTCCGGACACGGGTTCCCTTACCGTCCCAGCCCTCACACCGTCCTGACCACCGCGTACACCGGTGGAAGGAGCCTCAAGGCCCCAGCGCACAACTCCCCCGGCTTGCACTCCGCCCTCAGGCGGGCCGCTTTCCGCAGGCGGCGTGCATTTCGCCAGCAACGTGCTTTTCGTCCAAAGGGCGCTTCGCGCCGAAGGCGCGAGCCGAAGCGGCTAGCGACCACGGGAAGGGCCTCGATTCTTTCCCCGTCCGGCCTGGGCGAAGCCCAACCACGTTTCGTCCGTTTCTGCAACCACGCTTTACCGGTTGCGGAAACGGGCGAAACGTGGTTGCCTCCGGCAGGTCGGACGGGGAAAGAATCGACGCCCTTCCCTCCCCGGGGGCCTGCCGCGCGGCGAGCGCTTCTTTTGTTTTTGAGAGCGCGAAGCGCGTTCGGCTTGAGAGCGAAGCGTTGCGTTCAAAGATCTTGAAAAGCGTGAAAAGAGCCTCGCCAGCGGGCAGGCCGCCAAGGATGGACGGAAAAACAAGGGCGGGGACTTCTTCCGTCATCCCCGTATGGCCTGGCAAAGCCAACCACACTTTTGGTCGGGTGCCGCTAAAATTTTTGCTCGTTCCTCACAAAAATTTCGGCTGCACCCGACCAAAAGCGTGGTAGCCCTTCGGGCAGGCCATACGGGGATGACGGAAGAAGCCCAAGTTGGGAGGTCTGCTGCGCGAGCCCTTCCAAAAGCGCGCGCCCTTTGGGCGGTGTCAGAGGATTAGTTGCATGACCGGGGTTTGTTCCGTTGACATCGGCACCTGGTAGCGCTGTGCCAGGTACGAAGCGATGTCGTGGAACAGCGGGGCTGCCGTTCCGCTGTACTGGCCGCCGCCGCTTGGTGCGTCCAGCATGATCCCCACCACGTATCGGGGGTTGTCCGCCGGGAAGATGCCCGCGAAGGTGATCCAGTACGAGGTCGTGCTGTAGCACCCGCATTTCGGGTCGACCTGCTGGGCCGTTCCGGTCTTCCCCGTCACCTGGTAACCCGCCAGAGCGGCCGGTCCGCCAGTGCCCGACTGGCCGGGTTCGGTTTGCATCACGGCTCGGAACATGTCTCGGACTGTCTTCGCGGTTTGGGGGGAGACGACTCGGACCTGTTCCGGGCGGTCCAGTTCTCGGCGGGCGCCTGACTCGTCCACTTCCGCGCGGATGATGCGTGGGGGGATGCGGACGCCGTCGTTGGCGATGGCCTGGTACATGCCGGTCATCTGGAGCAGGGTCATGTTCAGGCCCTGGCCGATGGGCAGGTTTCCGAACGTCGAGCCCGACCATTGGTTGCGTGGCGGGACTGAGCCCGACTCTTCACCTGGCAGGCCCGACTGGGTGCGTTTGCCCAGGCCGAACTTGCGGAGCATGTCGGCGTAGCGGTCCTCGCCGATCTTTTGCGCTGCCATGAGGGTGCCGACGTTCGAGGACTTCGCGAACACGCCCGTGAACGTCATGTCCAGGGTCGGGTGGTTCCAGTGGTCCTTGATGGTTCGGTCGGCGATCTTGATCGTGGGATCGACCGTCAGCACGCTGTCCGGCTGGTAGATGCCGTCCTCGATGGCCGTTGCCGCTGTGACGACCTTGTTCACCGAGCCCGGTTCGAACACCGAGGACACGGCCGCGTTGCGGAGTTGGTCCTCGGAGGCCTTGCCGAAGTCGTTGGGGTCGAAGGTCTTGTCGTTGGCCATCGCCAGGATTTCGCCGGTGCGCGAGTCGAGCACCACTGCCGAGCCGGTCTTCGCGCCGGACTTGGCCGTGTAGTCGGTGACCATGCGCTGCAACGCGTACTGCGTGTCGACGTCGAGGGTCAGTTCCAGGCTTCGGCCGGGTACGGCGGCGGCCAGCTCGCGGGCGCGTTCGGGGCCGGGGATCACCACTTCGTCGTTGCCCTGCATGGTGTCCACGATCCGTTGGCCGTTGCGGCCGGCGAGCACGTTGTCCTGTGAGTTCTCCAGGCCCAGCACGCCGTGCGTGGCGGGGGGTTCCTGGTCCTCGCGCCAGTTCGCCGCGCCGATGATGTTCGACGCCAGCTCGCCGTTGGGGTAGACGCGGACGGCCCGGTACTCCGAGCCGATGTCGGCGTACTTCTCCCGGATCGCCGCCGCCTTGGCCGGATCGACGTTGTCGACCAGCTCGACGTAGGTGGTGTCCTTGGTGAGCAGCGCGTACATCGTCTGCTCGTCGGTCTTCTGGCCGTTGACCTCGGTGCCGAGCGTGTCCTGGATGAACTTCGCGACCTCGCGCGCCCAGTCCTCGAAGGAGCCGATCTTCGGGTCGGCCTCCTGCGCCTTGGCCCACTTCTCGCGGATCAGCTGCGGCACGGCGTAGAGCTGGCGGGCCTCGATGCTGAACGCGAGCTGGTTGCCGTTGCGGTCGGTGATGGCGCCGCGGGCCGCGGGCACGTCGATCTTGGTGGCGCGCTGCTTCTGCGCCTCCTGCGACAGCGCCTCGGCCTGGAAGCCCTGCACCTGGACCAGCTTCAGCCCGGCCAGCACGAGCGCGCCGACCAGCAGCAGCCTGCCGACGGCGATGCGGACCCGGCTGTTGCCGCCCCGGCGCCGCTTGGGCGCGCGGACCGACAACGGCCGCCTGGTGGGCCTACCCCTGGTGGGCCGCCCTGGCATCACTGACCTCCGGGCACCTGCTGCGTGGGTTGGGCGGGTGGCTGCTGCGCGTTGGGGTCGGGCTGTTGCGCGTTCGGGTCCGGCTGCTGGGTGTTGGGGTTCGGCTGCTGCGCGTTCGGGTCCGGCTGCTGCGCGTTGGGGTCGGGCTGCGCCGGGGGTGGGGTGGAGGTCTGGGGCGGGGTCGGGGCCTTGGCCTCCGAGGGCTCGCCGTAGACCTCGACCGTCCCGTCGGGCAGTTGGCGCAGGCGGGCCGGGTCCTCCACGGGCACCAGGCCCAGGCGTGCGGCGGCCTCCGCGAGCTGGCGCGGCGACTCCGCGAGCGCGACCTCCTGCCGCAGCTGCTCGACCTGGCGGGCCAGGCGCTTCTCCTCCGCGCGGGCGTCCTGGAGGCGGTAGGAATCGGCCGTGGCCTGGGTGGACAGCCACATGATCGCGGCGATGCCGACGCCCAGCACGACCATCACCATCACCACGAACGGGGCCTTGGGCGCGGCGACCGGCTGGCGGGTCACGGCGGTGCCGCGGGTCCGCTGCTCGCGGCGCGCGTACGCCCGTTCCGCCGCCGCCGACCGGGGTCGGCCCGGGACCGAGCGCAGTGCCCGCTCGCGCGGGGTGCCGGGGGTGGACGGCACGCCGTTCACCCGGGCTGGTGCGGTCATGTCGCCTCCCGGATCCGTTCCGCCGCCCGGAGTCTCACCGGCGCGGCCCTGGGGTTGTCCTCGATCTCCTGCTCGTTCGCGACCTCGGCGCCGCGGGTCACCAGCTTCAGCTGCGGGCCGTGGCCGGGCAGCTCCACCGGCAGGCCGTGCGGCGTCGTGGACACCGCCAGCTCGGTGAAGGCGCGCTTGACCATGCGGTCCTCCAGCGACTGGTAGGACTCCACGACGATCCGGCCGCCCACCGCCAGCACCGACAGCGCCGCCGGCAGGGCCTGGCGCAGCGACTCCAGCTCGCCGTTGACCTCGATCCGCAGCGCCTGGAAGGTCCGCTTCGCCGGGTGGCCGCCGGTGCGGCGGGTCGCCGCGGGCACCACGTCGTAGAGCAGCTGCACCAGCCGCCCGGAGTTGGTGAACGGCTCGCGCTCCCGTTCCCGCGCCACGGCCTGGGCGATCTTGCGCGCGAAGCGCTCCTCGCCGTAGTCGCGCAGGATGCGGGTCAGGTCGTCCACGGAGTACTCGTTGAGCACGTCGGCGGCGGTCATGCCGGTCCCGGCGCTCATCCGCATGTCCAGGGGCGCGTCCCGGGAGTACGCGAAACCGCGCTCCTCGGCGTCGAGCTGCAACGACGAGACGCCCAGGTCCATGAGGATGCCGTCCACCGGACCGTCCACCGCCTCGGCGATGTGGTCGTAGGTGGTCTGCACGAACGTCGTCCGGTCGGCGAAGGGCTCCAGGCGCTTGCGCGCCAGCTCGATCGCCTGCGGGTCGCGGTCCAGGCCGATCAGGTGCACCCGCGGGTGCGCCCGCAGCACGGCCTCGGAGTGGCCGCCCAGGCCGAGCGTGCAGTCCACGAACACCGCGTCCCGGTCGGCCAGCGCGGGGGCCAGCAGAGCGAGGACGCGGTCGAGCAGCACCGGCACGTGCCGCCGCTCGCTCATGTCCCCTCCCACGTCCCCCCTCTGACAAAGAAATTCGGGTGTCGTCAGGTCCCCGCCCGCCCGTCGGACCTGGCGCCGGGGAAGGTGCGCCAGGGCCGAAAGCCGAGCGGACCGAGGCCTCACGGCACCCGAAACCTCAAGCGTTCACGCCCATCAGAAGACGCCCGGCAGCACCTCCTCGCGAGCCTCGGCGTAGCTGTCCTCGTGCTCGTCCATGTAGCGCTGCCACGCCTGCGCGTCCCAGATCTCCAGCCGGTTGACCGCGCCGATGACCACGCACTCCTTGGTCAACCCCGCGTACCGGCGCAGTTCCGGTGCGATCGACACCCGGCCCTGGCCGTCCGGCCGCTGCTCGTCGGTCCCCGCGAACAGGTAGCGCTGGTAGGCGCGGACCGCCTCGTTCGTGAACGGCGCTTCCGCGACCTTGCGCGCCATCTGCTCGAACTCGGCCCGAGGGAACACGTAGAGGCAGTGGTCCTGGCCCTTGGTGACCATGAGACCCCCCGCTAGCGCGTCCCGGAACTTCGCAGGCAGCGTCAGCCGACCCTTGTCGTCCAGCCTCGGGTGGTGCGTGCCCAGGAACACGGCAACCCACCTCCCGCCGCCGGACTGCGGACCGGCAGTGGAGCACCCCGTCTGCCCCACCGGCCGCCACAGTACCCCACTTTTCACCACAGTCAACGCTGAAACGGGTGGTCAGCCACCCGGATGGGGAACGTTTACGCAGGTAGAGCGGAGATGACGAGCGTGGGGGGCGGTGGGGGAAGCGCGGCGGCCCCACGGCCGGACGGGCCGTGATCGACTTCAAATCCCACCCGAACGGCCCAGTGAAATCGGACAAAACGGGTTCAGCCCGACGGGTGGTGGGGAATCGTGGTGGGAGCGGGTGAACCGGGTGCCGGCGACGGCCGTGGAAACCAGCGCCGCGAGAATGTTCAATCGGTGTGGGGCGCTTCGCCCCGGTTTGACACACTGCGTGAAACGCTCACCGCCTCCGCGAACCGGTCGCGGTGGTCTTCGGGAGGTCGAGTGACTCCGAGTACCCAGCCAGCCGCGCTGCCCGAACACTCTTTCGGGGGCGGTGGGCTCAATCACGTGAACAACACGGCCCCCGTGCACAGCCGGCCCGACGAGGTGCTCGCCGAACTGCACGCCGTGGTGGGGCGCATCGCGGCGAACGTCGAGAAGGTCATCGTGGGCAAGCCGGACGTGGTCCGGATCGCCATCGTGACGCTGCTCGCCGAGGGCCACCTGCTGGTGGAGGACGTGCCCGGCGTCGGCAAGACGTCGCTGGCCAAGGCCCTGGCGCGGTCCATCGACTGTTCGGTGAGCCGGATCCAGTTCACCCCGGACCTGCTGCCCAGCGACATCACCGGTGTGTCGATCTACAACCGGCAGGACAACGACTTCGAGTTCCGGCCCGGCCCGGTGTTCGCCAACATCGTGGTCGGCGACGAGATCAACCGGGCCTCGCCGAAGACCCAGTCGGCGCTGCTGGAGTGCATGGAAGAGCACCAGGTGACGGTGGACGGGAACACCTACCCGCTCAGCGCGCCGTTCATGGTGATCGCCACGCAGAACCCGATCGAGATGGAGGGCACCTACGCCCTGCCCGAGGCGCAGCGCGACCGGTTCACCGCGCGCGTGTCGATCGGCTACCCCGACCCGCAGGCCGAGCTGGCGATGGTGGACGAGCACGCGGGCAACGACCCGCTGGCCGACCTGCGGCCGGTCTCGGACGCGGACACCGTGCTCAAGCTCGTGCACGCCGTGCGCCGGGTGCACCTGTCGCAGGAGGTGCGGCGGTACGCGGTGGAGCTGGTGTCGGCCACCCGGCGGCTGCCGGAGCTGAGGCTGGGCGCGTCCCCGCGCTCGACGTTGCAGCTGGTGCGGGCGGCGCGGGCGCAGGCGGCGCTGGCCGGGCGCGACTTCGTGGTGCCCGACGACATCCACGCGGTGGCCGTGCCCGTCCTGGCGCACCGCCTGGTGCTCACGGCCGAGGCGCAGGCGGCGCGCAGGTCGGCGGCGGACCTGGTGCGCAACCTGCTCCAGCGGGTGCCGGTGCCGCAGGCGGCGCTGGACCCGTCCGGCCAGTTCCTCCACAACGTCCAGCGCCACCCCGGCGGCCACCCGGCCCCGGGCCACGGCGACGGCCACCACCGCTGACATGCGCGGAGCCCTGTCCGGGCTGACCACCCGGGGCCGCTGCCTCCTCGCCGCCGGGTTCGCGGCGGGCCTGTGCGCGGTCGTGCTCAACGAGCGGGACCTGCTGCGGGTCGCCGCGTTCGTGGTGGCCCTGCCGGTGCTGGCCGCGTGGCTGGCGCAACGGGCCAGGGTCGGCCTGCACGCGTCCCGGTTCCTGTTCCCCAGCCGGGTGCAGGTGGGCGCGGCGACCGAGGTGAAGGTCGAGCTGCGCTCGGCCGGGCGGCTGCCCACCGGCGGCCTGCTGCTGGAGGACGCCGTGCCGTACGCGCTGGGCGCGCGGCCCCGGTTCGTCGTCGAGCGGCTGCCCCGCAACACGGTGACCTCGCTGCGCTACCCGCTCAAGCCGGTGATGCGCGGCATCCAGCAGGTCGGCCCGCTGATGGCGCGGATCACCGACCCGTTCGGGCTGGCCGAGTTCGACCGCGAGCTGGCGGGCCGGTCCAGGCTGGTCGTGGTGCCGCGCGTGGTCGGCCTGACCGGGCTGCCCAGCGGGTCCGGCATGGGCGCGGGCGACGACGGCTCGATCCGGCTGCGCGCCGGGCAGGGCGAGGACGACGCCGTGGTGCGGCAGTACCGGCACGGCGACGACCTGCGCAAAGTCCACTGGCGGTCCACCGCGCGGCGCGACGAGCTGATGGTGCGCGTGGAGGAACGGCCGTGGCGCGGCGGCACGACGGTGCTGCTGGACCACCGGCTGACCGCCCACCGCGGCACCGGGCCGAACTCGTCGCTGGAGTGGGCGGTGTCGTTCGCGGCGTCGGTGTGCCTGCACCTGCACCGGTTCGGGCACCAGGTGCGGCTGGTCGGCGACGACGGCCGGGTGCTGGCGGGCGGGTCGGGCGACGGCGGGCACAGCGACGCTGTGGTGCTGGACGCGCTGGCGGCGTTGCAGCCCTCGCACCGGCGGGAACTCGCGGCGGGCCTGGACCCGGGCGCGGGTCAGGAGGTCATCGCGATCCTCGGCGCGGGCACGCCCGCGGTGGTCGACGCGCTGGTGCGCAACCGGCCGCGCGGCATGCGCAGCCTGGCCGTGGTGATGGACGTGCGGGCGTGGGCGACGGCCGGCGAGGACGGCGCGCCCGACCCGGAGGAAGCGCGTGGCCTGCTCACGGCGGCCGGCTGGGGCGCGGTCGTCGCCCGGCCGTCGACGCCGATGGGCCAGGTCTGGCAGGAGCTGTGCCACAGCGCGGGCAACCGCGGCCCGGTGGTGCGCACGGAGGTGGGTTGAGTGACCCGCGGCGACTGGGGGATGAGCAGGTGACCAGCGGTACCGCCGCACTCGGCGACTGGGGTGGGCACGTGAGCGCCGGCTTGGTGGTGGGCACGTGAGCGCCGAGGCCGTGTCCCGCGGCAGCTGGGGTGAGCACGCGGGCGCCAGGACCGCGCCCCGCGGCGGCTGGGTGGTGGGCACGTGAGCTCCGGGACCGCGCCGCGCGGTGGCTGGGTGGTGAGCGCGACGCCGGTCGTCGCCGGCCTGGCCACGCTGTGCGCCGCGACCGCGCTGTCCAGCGTGGTGGCGGGTGTGTTGTGGCTGGTGAACCTGGCCGTGGCGATCACCGTCGTGGTCGGGGTCGGGGTGCTGCTGCGGCAGACCCGGCTGCCCAACCCGCTGATCGCGCTGGTGCAGGTGCTGGCGCTGCTGTCGCTGCTGGTGACGATCTTCACCCGCACCGGCGTGCTGGTGGTGCTGCCCGGTCCGGAGTCGCTGGGCGACCTGATGACCGTGCTCGGCGACGCGTTCGCCGAGGTGCAGACCGGTGTGCCGCCGGTGCCCGACAGCGAGTCGATCCGGTGCCTGGTGATGCTGGCCATCGGCCTGGTCGCGGTGCTGGTGGACCTGCTGGCCGTCGGCGCGGCGGCGCCCGCCGCGTCCGGCCTGGTGCTGCTGTGCGTGTTCGCGGTGCCGGCCTCGCTGGCCGACGAGATGCTGCCGCTGTGGACGTTCGTGTTCGGCGCCGGGGCGTTCGCGCTGCTGCTGGCGGTGGACGGGCAGCACCGGCACGACGCGTGGCGCGGTCGGCGGCCGGGCGTGGGCGGTGCGACCACGGGTCCGGCGGCGACTGCGGTCGCGGGTGCGGCCGTGGTGGTCGCGATGCTGGCCGGCGCGAGCTTCACTCTGGTCGGGACGGTCGGGCGGCTGCCCGGCGGCGACGAGGTGGGCGGCGGCGCGAACGGCCTGGGCATCGACCCGATGACCGAACTGCGCGGCATGCTCAACCAGGGCGCGACGCGGGAGATGTTCCGGGTGCGCGGGCTGCCCGAGGCGGCGTACCTGCGGGCGATGACGTTGCGCGAGTACATCCCCGACCAGGGCTGGCGACTGGGCGGCGACCTGTCCACCGGCGTGCCCGCGAACGGCAACCTGCCGCAACAGCCGGGCGACCCGGGCGACGGCGAGGTCACCACGGTGACCGTCGAGCCGGTGAACTGGCTGGACAACTGGCTGCCGGTGTACGGGCGGCCCCGGCGCATCCAGGACGTCGAGGACAACTGGCGGTACGACCCCGTGCGCGGGATGGTCTACAGCGTCCGGCAGCGGAAGGCCGGGCCGTACAGGTTGCAGACGGTGCTCAAGACGCCGTCGAGCGATGCCCTGCGCCGCGCGAACGGTGCAGCCGACATCGAGGACGTGTACCTGGACGCGCGCGGCGTCAGCCCGGAGGTGGCGAACCTGGCGCGCCAGATCACCAGCAGCCAGAACAACGCGTTCGACAAGGCCAGCGCGCTGTACAGCTACTTCACCGACGGCACGCAGGGCTTCACCTACACGACGGACACCGGCGGTGCGCAGACGACGGACGCGCTGCGCGACTTCGTCCTGACCGGCAAGCGTGGGTTCTGCGAGCAGTACGCGTCGGCGATGGCGATCATGGCGAGGTCGGTCGGCCTGCCGTCCCGAGTGGCCCTGGGTTTCACCGCGGGCTTCCCGGTCGGCGACGCCCAGACCATCACCACCCAGGACGCGCACGCGTGGGTGGAGATCTACTTCCCCGGCTACGGCTGGACGGTCTTCGACCCGACGCCCCTGTCGGACGGCCGAGGCGTGGTCCCGCCGTACATCGCCGGCCGCGAGGCAGACGACGAGGAAGACAACACCACAACCGCCCCCACGACCACCACGGCCCCCACAACGTCGGCGTCCTCGTCCACGACGTCCGCCACCCCTGGTGACCAGGCCGACAACGCCGACGGCACCCAGGCGACCCCCATCCCGACGTGGCACACGGCCACCCTCGTGACGGCAGCCGTTCTGGGCGTCCTCTTGACCCTGTTCTTGCTGTTGTTGGCCAGGCGACCTCCTCGTGTTGCCGAGGCTGTCCCGTGGGCAGCCGGGGTCGCGTGGCTGAAGCCCCTCCTGGCCAGCGTCGCGGTCGCCGCATGGGTCGTGTTGATCACACTTTTGGTCGCTTTGGTGTCATGGTGGATCGCCGTGCCGCTGCTGTTGGCGTTGGTAGTCGCCACCCCAGCCGCCGTCCGAGAATGGCGCCGCCGCAACCGCTTGCGCACCGTGGCCGGCCTGGGTCCGGACGCGGCTGGTGCGGCGTGGCAGGAACTGATCGCGGAGTCGGTGGACCGAGGCACCAGGGTGCCACCCACGGAAACCGTCCGAGTGGCCGCCCGCCGCATGGCCCGCGCCCACAACCTGGACGAACAGGGCCGGGACGGGCTGCGCGCGGTGGTCGGGGCGGTGGAACGCTCGTGGTACAGCACCAACGCCGCAGCCGACCCGACCCTGCCGGGCGCGGTAGACGAGGTCCGCCGAAGCCTCACCAGAAACGCCCCCTTGGCCCTCAAAGCCAAAGTCCTCCCCCGCTCAGTCCTCAACCCCACCACCCCCACCGACCCCGACGACTAACCACCCCCTCCGCACCCCGCACCCCGCCCCGCACCGCGCACTGGGCACCCGCCGGTCGAACAGCGTCGCCCCGGTCGGCCGCGCAGCGGCCTCGCGACGCGGCAGCTCGGGCGGCCGGGGCGGTGTGGGGTGCGGGCGGTGGGAGCGGTGCCCGCCATGCCCGGCGGTGGGCGCGGTGGGAGCCGTGCCCGGCGGTGCGGGCGGTGCGGACTTGGCAGCGCGGTGGGAGCCGTGCCCGGCGATGCCGATGGTGCCGGCGGTGCGGACTCGGCAGCGCGGTGGGAGCCGTGCCCGCCGATGCCAGCGGTGCCGGCGATGCCAGCGGTGCGGACTTGGCAGCGCGGGGACGAGGGGCGCTCGGCGGCACGAGGGGCGGCGCGGCGGCTGGGGACGGCCGGAAGCGGCGCGGTGGGCGTGCGGCGGCGCGGTGGGCGTGCGGCGGCGCGGTGCGAGTGGTGGGCGCGGGTTCAGGCGGTCGGTGGACGCGTGGCGCAACCGGGGCGTGCGTGGCAGCGCGGGTCAGCGGCGGCCTGGCGCGGGGCATCAGCGGTGAGCGGTCGGCGTGGGCCGCATCTGTGGCGATGAACTGGCGGGCAGCAGCGGCGGTGGACTGCGAGCGGGCTCGTGTCGGCGGATGACGGCGATTGGGCCGTTGGCGGCGACGATGTGGGCGAGTCCACCGGCAGCAGTCCTGGGGCCGAGGGGCCGGCGGCGGTGGTGCGGGCGAGTGAGGCGATAGCGGCGGCGTGGGGCCAGTGGGTTCGGGCGGCGTGGGATCAGAGGGCTGGCGGGGGGCGCGGGGGTGAGTTGGTCGGTATCGGTGGTGCGGTGGCGGAGGGGTGGGGGTGGGCCGGCCTTGGGCTGGTGTCTGCCGTTGTGCCGCGCTCCTTGTTTACGGGACGCGTGAGATGGGGTTTGGTCGCGGATTCTGTATGTCGCTCGATTGGGTGATGTGGGGGTAGGGGGTGGGTAGGGGTGGCTGGGGGTGGGCATGCTGCACGGCCCGCCCTCTGGGGAGGGCGGGCCGTGAGGTTGTTGGGGTGTGTCTGGCTACTCGTCCTCCAGACGGCGACGGAAGCGTTCTTCCATCTTTTGGGAGAACGAGCTGCGGCTGGGGCGGCTTCCCTCTTCGTTGGGTTCGTCGGCACCCTGGTCACCACGACGCAGTGTCGTCACGGTGAGCAGCACGCCGAAGAACATCAACAAGAAGCCGACCACGCTCACCACCGGGATACCAGCGAGCTTCGGCAACATCACACCCGTCACGAGCAGGGCCACACCCACGGCGAACAGCGCGATGCCCTGGATGCGACGCCGTCGGGACGGCTTGCGCAGCTTGGCGCCGCGCACGGTGGATGCGAACTTCGGGTCCTCGGCGTAGAGCGCGCGCTCGATCTGGTCGAGCAGTCGCTGCTCGTGCTCGGAGAGTGGCATGGCTCCTCCTCCGGCACAGCGGTCGCGGGCGCCGGGTGTTCACGGTTGCCGCCGGTCCCGGCGGACGCCCCGCCCTGGGGGCGTCACAACCAGGATACGATTCGCGAGGCCCGGCGACTACCCAGTCCGTGCCCCTAAGCGGTTCGTTCGGTCACCATCATCCTCACGGGTCAACGGTCAGACCTTCGTGAGGTCCCGGGGAGACCTGCCCTGACCTCCGCGTCCTTAGCCGTTGTGCGCCGTTCTCGCCATTCGGAACCCCGAAGTGTCGGAGGGTGGGGGTGGGGCGGCGAGGGTGGGGCGGGGGTGGGGTGGCCAGGTCGGTCAGGATTTGTTTGGTTTGGTCTCCTCGTTTCGACAGGGCGCGCATGAGGTCGGCTGCGGGGATGCCGCCTCGGCGGACGGCGTCAGTGAGGATCGCTCGGAGCACGTGTGGTGCCGTGTGGAAGCGGGTCGTGTCGGAGACTGCTCTGATCAGCGGAGCCGTGGGGAAGCCTCGGCGGAGGACCGGCTCGATGTGCCTGCGGGGGCGTAGGGCCTTGATGCCGTCGACGGGCTCTACGGGACGGTTGGCGAGGATGAAGATCGGACCCGTTGCAGGCACTGTGCGCAGGCCGTGCAGGTGCAGGGCGTCCAGGCCGGTCAGCAGGGCGCCGGGGCCGGCGTAGCGGAGGGCCGCCTGCACCCGCTGTAGTCGGGTCGGGGGTTTTCGGCTCAGGAGCAGGACTCCGGGGAGCACGCGTTGCCACTCGGCCGAGTCGCAGCGGCCGGCCAGCTCCTCGTGGTCCAGGCCCAGGCAGATGAGGTCGGCCGCCGTGGTGACCTGGTGGGGGAACAGCGTGGCCAGCGCGTCGACGGTGATCGTGGTTCGGGTTTTGGTGTGCATGGGTCCACGATCGGGCCGGAGTGGGGAATGGGCCAGGACGAAGTTGCGGATTGTGGACAACTTCGGGGCTGTGGACAACTCGTGCGCCCGCAGGAATGCGGAGAGGCCTTCTGCGGACCCGACCGCCCGCAGAAGGCCTCTGGAACACGGCGACCGCCCCTCGCCGGTCGCCGTGTGGTTTTCCTCAGAGCCGGACCAGGTCCTCGCGGATCTCCTCGTCCAGCGTCTTCCGACCGGCCCGCACGGACTGCCAGGCGTCGTGGACGGCGACCAGCGCACCCGACAGCACGAACGCCACGGCCAGCGCGACCAGGCCGTTCGTGTCCAGCTGGGTGAGGATCACGGCGGCGCCCCACAGCTGCACGGCGGTGAAGACCAGGGTGCACGCGAGGCGTTCGGTGAAGCGGCGGCGCGACCGGGCGGGTTCCTCGTTTCGGTTCATCTCTCCCCCTTCAGCTCGTCATGGCTCATTTGTAGGGGGAATGGCGGACCGGTTCTGCGTCAGATGACGCACAAGACGAAATCAGGTGGTCAAGTCGTAGAGACGGCCTACCTGGAGAATGTCGATCTTCCGCCGGCCCGTCCTGATGATGCCCTGTTCGCGCAGCGATCGCAGCACCCGGACCAGCGATTCCCGCGAGGTGCCCGCGAAACCTGCCAATTCCTCCTGGCTGAGCGACACGGCCCCCTGGTCGGCGATCCCCCGGCGCAGCGCCACGTCGATGAGCACGGCGGCGACGCGCTGGGTGGCGGTGCCGCTGAACTGGACGCGCTGCCGGTCGGTGTCGCGCTGCCGGGCCACGACGACGGTCAGCACGACCCACGCGATGCGCGGGTGCCGTTGGCACAGGTCGGCGAAGGCGGTGTCGGACAGCACCAGCGCCCGCACGTCCACCAGCGCGCGCACGGTCGCGGACCGGGGCCGCCCGTCGATCGCGGCCCGCTCCCCCACCAGGTCCCCGGCGCCCCGCACGGCCAGCAGCCGCTCGCCGTTGGCGGTGGCGGCGGTGACCCGGAGCAGGCCGCGCAGCACGACCAGCACGTGCCGGGTGACCTCGCCCTCGTGGCAGACGACAGCCCCGGTCGCGTAGTCGCGCTCGGTCCCGGACGCGCTCAGCAGCGCGTGCTCGGCGGGCGTGAGCAGGGCCCAGAAACGGTCCACGTCCGACAGGGTGGCCCATGATCGACCCCGCTGTCCGGCACGACCACCCGAACGGTCGTGCTCAGCGGTCGGGTTTGGGTTCGGGCTGGTTCGGTTGGGCCGGCGCCGAGGACAGCAGGGTCGCGGGTCTGACCGCGGCCTTGCCGAACCGTGTTCGGGCCTGGTCGGCGGCCTGTTCGGCGTCCCGCCAGCCGCGTTCCGGGGCGTCGAACATCAGCTGTTCGCCGCCGTCGCCCTCGACCAACTGCTCGATGCGCACGCCGATGAGCCGCACCGCGCCCGGCGGCACCTGCTCGTCGAGCAGGGCCGACGCCGTCTGGTAGACCTCGCGGGTCACGTCGGTGGCCACCCGCAGCGTCTTGGACCGCGTGATGGTGGTGAAGTCGGCGAACCGCACCTTGATCGACACCGTCCGCCCGCGCAGCCCCCGCTGCCGCAACGTGGCCGCCGACCGCTCGGACAGCCGCAGCAGCTCCCGCCGCAGCAGCTCCCGGTCGTAGTGGTCGACCTCGAACGTCTCCTCGGCCCCGATCGACTTCTCCCTGGTGGACGGCACCACCGGCCGGTCGTCCAGCCCCTGCGCGAGCGCGTGGAGGTGCTCGGCCAGCGCCACGCCCAGCACCCGCCGCAGCCGGGGCAGCGGTGTGGCCGCCACGTCGGCGACCGTCTCCAGCCCGACCCGTTCCAGCTGCTCGGCGGTCCGCTTGCCGACGCCCCACAACGCCGACACGGGCAGCGGGTGCAGGAACTCCAGCACGTCCGTGCGCGGCACGACCATCATCCCGTCGGGCTTGCACATCCCGGACGCCAGCTTGGCCAGGAACTTCGTCGGCGCCACCCCGACCGAGCAGGTGACCCCCTGCGCCTCTTCGACCTGCCGCCGGATCAACGCCCCGATCTCGGCCGGTGTGGCCTTCATGCGCCGCAGGGCACCGCTGACGTCGAGGAACGCCTCGTCCAGCGAGAGCGGCTCGACCAGCGGTGTGATGTCGCGGAAGATCGCCATGACCCCGCGCGACACCTCCTGGTAGCGCGCGAAGTTCGGCATCACGAACACCGCGTGCGGCGCGAGCCTGCGGGCGTGGGAGGTCGGCATGGCGGACCTCACGCCGTACTCGCGCGCCAGGTAGTTGGCCGACGACACGACACCGCGGTTGGCCGTGCCCCCGACGATCACCGGCTTGCCCGCCAGCTCGGGGTTGTCGCGGATCTCCACGGACGCGTAGAAGGCGTCCATGTCGACGTGCAGCATCGAGCAGCCGGTGTCGTCCGGCCAGACGTCGCCTCGCGCGCGGAACCGGTCCACCAGGCCGCGAGGCAGGTTCGCGCTCCGGCCCATGAACCCTCCCCCCGGTCCGAACGCTTGTTCGACAGTCTAGTCCAACCGGTACGCTCGATGCGCGTTCTCCCACCCGATCAGGTGAGAGATCCGCACGGCGTCGGCCTCGGCGAAAGCATGCCTCCGCAACGCCGACAACAGGAAGTCCGACAACGCGCGCCGGAAGAACAACGCCCCCAGGTGGTACAGCTCCGGCAGCGCGAACGCGTCCGTCGAGAACAGGAACTTGCCGTAAGGCACGATCTCCAGCGCCTCACCGAGCACCCGCGAGGCCTGGTGGCCGACGTTGTGCGTTGCCAGCCCGACGTCCACGAAGACATGCGGAAACACCTGCGCCAAGTACCCCGCAGTGCGGTGGAACGGGTAGTTGTGCAGCAGCATGATCGGCACGCCAAGCGGTTCGGTAGCCCGCAAGAGCGGCGTGAGCAGCGACGGATCGGCGCGGTGCAGAGTGACGTCGCTGTCGCCGTAACCGACGTGGAACTGCACCGGCAAGCCGCGTTCCAGCGCCTCCCACACCAGGAACCGCGACAGCACCTCGTCCGCGCACCGACCCTCCCCGCCCCACCGCTCGCATGCGGCCACGACCTCGGCGTCGGACGGCCGTTCGGGCGCGAGGTCCAGCCCGACGCGGTAAGCGGCGATCGACTTCGCGGCGACGGCCGGAGTGCGTTCCAACGCCGAGCGGACCGCGTCCGGGAACGCCGAAGGGCCGCCACCGATGACCTCCTCGGCCAACCGCTCCAGCCGCAGCACCGAGAATTCACGCGATCCGGTGAAGATCGAAGGCCCGGACAACCGTTCCGGCCACAACCCGCCGTCCACCAGGAACACCGAGATCCCGGCCGCGACCAGGAACGCCCGGTTCACCTCCGCCGCACCCAAGGACAGCCGCCGTGCCATGTACTCGTCCGCAGGCGCGTTAGGCGGCAAGTCAAGCAACGGGGCGCACCAGCGGCGCACCGCGAGCCCCACGGCGGAGTCGAACAACGATGTGCCCCACGGGCTCACCTGGTCCGCCTCCGTCAGCAGTTCCTCGAACCCCGTGCGGTCCAAGTCGTCCCGCAGCACCCCGTGGCAGTGGTGGTCCACGAGGTTCTGCTCGGCCACGTAAGGCAGCAGCAGCTCCACTTGTTGAAGAGTAGTGACCTGGTGTAACCACGCACCTCATGGACACCGCGGAACGGCAACGCCGGTACGACCGGGCCACCGCCCTGCTGGACGACCTCGCCGACCGGGACGTCATCCTGGTCGCGATCACCTGGGTCGACCACAGCGGCATCACCCGCGTGAAGTCCGTGCCCCTGCGCAAGCTCCCCGACGCCGCCGCGCACGGCGTGGGCGCCTCCCCCGTGTTCGACGCGTTCCTGCTGGACGACTCGATCATCGCCGGTCGGCACGCGGGCGGACCCGTCGGCGACCTGCGGTTGTTCCCGGACCTGGACCGGATCGCGGTGCTGGCGGGCCAGCCCGGCTGGGCGTGGGCGCCCGCCGACCGCTACGACCAGCACGGCGTCCCCCACCCGCGGGACGAGCGGGGGTTCGCACGGGCGATGGCCGACCGGCTGGCCGTGCACGGCTACGACGTGCGGGCCGGGTTCGAGGTGGAGTGGGTCGTCGGCCAACCCGGTTCGGACGACTTCGTGCCCGCCACGACCGCCCCCGCCTACGGCCACGCCCGGCAGGTCGAGCTGTCGGACTACTGCGCGGACCTGGTCGCGGCGCTGGTCGAGCAGGACGTGGACGTGCTCCAGTTCCACCCCGAGTACGCGCCGGGGCAGTTCGAGGTCTCCACCGCGCCCGAGGACCCGGTGCACGCGGCGGACACGGCGGTGCTGGTCAAGGAGACCGTCCGGGCGATCAGCGTGCGGCACGGGTTGCGGGCGTCGTTCTCGCCGAAGGTCGTGGCCGACGGGGTCGGCAACGGCGGTCACCTGCACGTCAGCCTGTGGCGGGACGGGCGGAACCTGGCCGGTTCGGAGGACGCGGACTCGTTCGCCGCCGGCGTGCTGCGGCACCTGCCGGGGCTGTGCGCGGTGGGCAGCCCGTCGGTGGCCAGCTACCTGCGGCTGGTGCCGTCGCACTGGGCGGGCGCGTTCGCCGCGTGGGGCGTGGAGAACCGGGAGGCGGCGCTGCGCGTGGTCGAGGGGCGGGACCTGGAGGTCAAGTCCTACGACCTGGCGGCCAACCCGTACCTGGCGGTCGGGGCGACGCTGGCGGCGGGGCTGGCCGGCATCGTGGACCGGTTGCGGCTGCCGGCCCCGGTCGACGTGGACCCGGTGCACGTGCCCGGCGTGCCGCGGCTGCCGACGTCGCTGGAGGAGGCGGTGCGGGCGTTCGAGGCGGACGAGGTGCTGGTGGAGGCGTTCGGGGCGGAGTTCGCCGCGACGATCGCGGACGTGCGGCGCGGCGAGGTCGCCCGGTTCGCCGGCGCGTCGGCCGAGGAGGTCGCCCGCGTCACCCGGTGGCGGCACTGAAGCGGAGGGACTCGACCTCCTTGCGCAGCCGGGACAGCGCCCGGTGCTGGGCGACCCGGACCGCGCCGGGCGACGAGTCGACGACCGCCGCCGTCTGCTCGGCGGACAGGCCGACGACGACCCGCAGCATGAGGATCTCCTGCTGCTTCTCGGGGAGGACTTTCAGCAGCTCGGCGACGTGGCGGGCGAGTTCCCGGCGCAGGGCGGACTGCTCCGGGCCGTCCTCCTCGGTGGGGGCGTCGGGCAGCTCGGGGACGGGGTCGGAGCGGTTGCGCAGGGACGCGCGGTGGGCGTCGGCGACCTTGTGCGCGGCGATGCCGTAGACGAACGCCAAGAAGGGGCGTCCGTGGTCCTTGTACGTCGGAAGCGCCGTTAGGACAGCCACGCACACCTCTTGTGCCACGTCGTCGGCGGAGGCGTAAGTGCGTTCGTGACGGCCCACGCGCGCACGGCAGTAGCGCACGACCAACGGACGGATGGCGCCGAGGAGCCAGGCAGTGGCCATGCGGTCGCCCACGACGGCCTTGCGGACCGCGTCGTCGAGGTCCGGAGCGGTGTCGGCCATCAGACGGCCTCGGCTAAGTGCGGGTCTCCCACTGCGGGCTCCTCGCGGGTAGGCGGCGGTTGCCTCCCGCGTTTCTACCGCAAACCCGGCGTCCCGGGAGGGTGGATGGTCAGGCCGGCTTGCGCGCCAGCACGTGCAGGCGGGCGGCGACGTCGCGCAGGGGCGGACGGGTCGCGGCGGCCAGTTCCAGCTCGGCCAGGGCGTCCGCCGCGCCCGGGTTGGCCTCCAGGACCGCGCCCGGGACCAGGTCGGACACCACGCCGTGGCCCTGGATCAGCTCGACCTTCAGGCCCGCGTCGAGGACCAGGGCCTCCAGGGACGCCACGTCGAAGCGGCGCTGGACCGGTTCGCGGGACCCCGCGAGCTGGCCGGCCTCGTCGTCGAGCAGCCTGCGCGCGTCCACGAGCCGGCCCGCGATGGCCCGGTGCAGGACGGCGGCGTAGCGGTTGGCGGCCAGGATCGACACGGCGGCGCCGGGCGCGGCGGCGGCGGCCAGGGCGGTCAGGGCCGCGGGGGCGTCGTCGACGACCTCCAGCAGGCCGTGGCCCAGGACCAGGTCGGCCGAGGCGTCCGCGTCGAGGGCGTCGGTGTCGCCCTGAACAGCGGTGATGCGGTCGCGGACGCCCGCCTCGGACGCGCGGCGGTCCAGGGTCGCCAGGGCGTTGGGGCTCGGCTCGACGACCGTCACCAGGCAGCCCGCCACGGCCAGTGGCACGGCCCACACGCCGCTGCCGCCGCCCACGTCGAGCACCCTGGGCGGTTCGCCGCCGCGGCGGTCCCGTGCGGCGGCCAGCTCGGTGTCGAGCACCCTGTGTACGGCGTCCGGTCGCATGGACGTAGAGCGTAGAGACCGTAGGCTGCACCTCGTGCATACGGTGGCGGTGCTCAGCCTCAAGGGTGGCGTGGGCAAGACGACGGTCGCTTTGGGTCTCGCGTCGGCCGCGCTGCGGCGCGGTGTCCGGACGCTGGTCATCGACCTGGACCCGCAGTGCAACGCCACCTCGACGCTGGAGCCCGAAGACACCGACGCCAGCATCTACGACGTCCTCCAGGAACCCACGGCGGACAAGCTGCGCGCGGCGATCTCACCCAGCGCCTGGGGTGACGGCGTGGACGTGCTCTCGGGGTCCGAGGACGCCGAGCTGCTCAACCACCCCGACCCGGGCGAGTCGCGCCTGGGCCGGCTGCGCCAGGCGCTGCGGGTGCTGGCCGAGGAGGACGCGGACGAGCCCTACCAGCTCATCCTGCTGGACTGCCCGCCGTCGCTGGGTCAGCTGACCCGGTCGGCGCTGGTGGCGGCGGACCGGGCGCTGCTGGTGACCGAGCCCACGATGTTCGCCGTGGCGGGCGTGCAGCGGGCGTTCGAGGCCGTGCAGGCCGAGCGCGCGCACAACCCGGGCCTCCAGCCGCTGGGTGTCGTGGTGAACCGGGTCCGGCCGCGCTCGCACGAGCACCAGTTCCGCATCGACGAGCTGCGGGACATCTTCGGTCCCCTGGTGATGCCGGTGGCGCTGCCGGACCGGCTGGCGGTGCAGCAGGCGCAGGGCGCGTGCATGCCGATCCACGAGTGGGGCACGCCCGGCGCGCGTGAGGTGGCGCTGGCGTTCAACCTGCTGCTCGCGCGGATACTGCGGATCAGCCGCAGCCGCCGTCGTCCGGTGCACGCGGACTTCGACGACGAGGAGATCCAGGAGGCGGTCGAGGCGTGAGCACCACCGCGCTGCTGGCGTTCACGGTCGCCGCGCTGCTGCTGACCATCACGCCGGGCCTGGACACCATGATGCTGCTGCGCATGGTGCTCGGCGGTGGGCGCAAGGCCGGGATCTTCGGCGGGTTCGGCACCACCCTCGGCTGCCTGGTGTGGGGTGCGGCGAGCGTCGCGGGCCTGACCGCGCTGCTGGTGGCGTCCCGGCTGGCCTACGACGTGGTGCGCTACGCGGGCGCGGCCTACCTGCTGTGGTTGGGCGGGTCGGCGCTGTGGCGGTCGTGGCGCGGGCGTCGGGCGGAGGAGCCCGTGGACGCCCCGGGGACCACGCCGGCGCAGGCGTTGCGCGTCGGGTTCACCACGAACCTGCTCAACCCGAAGATCGGCGTGTTCTACCTGTCCCTGCTGCCGCAGTTCCTGCCGACGACCGGTGACACCACGGGGTGGGCGGCGCTGCTGGTGGGCGTGCACGTCGGGATCGGGCAGGTGTGGCAACTGGGGGTCGTGTGGCTCGCGGGACGGGCCGCCGTCGTGCTGACCCGGCCCCGCGTCCGGCGGTGGACCGAGCGGCTGACGGCGTCCGTGCTGGTCGGCTTCGGCCTGAAGGTGGCGCTCGACTCCGGTGCCCGAGGGTGACACGGTCTTCCTGACCGGCCGGCGGCTGCACGAGGCGCTGGCCGGGAAGACGGTGCTGCGCGCGGACCTCCGCCACCCGCGACTGTCCACTGTGGACCTGTCGGGGCGGGAGGTCCGCGAGGTCGCGACGGTCGGCAAGCACATCCTGACCCGGTTCTCCGGCGACCTCACGCTCCGCAGCCACCTGCGCATGGACGGCTCCTGGCACCTCTACCGGCCCGGCGAGAAGTGGAAGCGGCCCGGTTTCCAGGCGCGCGTGCTGCTGGAGGTCCCGGACCGGGTCGCGGTCGGGTTCAACCTGCACGACCTGGACCTGGTGCCCACCGACCAGGAGGACACCCTCGTCGGCCACCTCGGGCCGGACCTGCTGGGCGAGTGGACCCCGGAGGCCGAGGCGGAGGCCGTGAGACGCCTCACGGCGCAGCCGGACCAGGAGATCGGCCAGGCACTGCTGGACCAGCGGATCATGGCCGGTGTCGGCAACGTCTACAAGTGCGAGGTGTGCTTCCTGATCGGGGCCTCGCCGTGGGCGAAGGTGTCCGGAGTGGACACGGTGCAGGCCGTGCGGTTGAGCCGGAAGTTGTTGCTGGCCAACGCGAAGACGCCGTTCCGCAACACCACCGGGTTCATGGGTCGTGGCAAGGAGTCTTGGGTGTACGGACGGGCGGGCCGGCCGTGCTTCCGGTGCGGCACGAAGGTCCGGCTGGCCGACCAGGGCGACGGCGTGCAGGAGCGGCCGACGTACTGGTGCCCGAGCTGCCAACCGGGGCCGATCGCTTAGAGTTACGGCCGTGGTCTACAAGAGCGTGGTGCGCAACGTCCTGTTCCGGATGCACGGCGGGGACGCGGAACGCATCCACGAGACCACCCTGCGGGCGTTGAGCCTCGTCAGCCCGCTGGCCGGCGCGGTCCGGCGCAAGCCCGCCGCCGAGCGCACGGTGTTCGGCGTGCGGTTCCCCAACCCGGTCGGCCTGGCCGCCGGCCTGGACAAGAACGGCCGCGCGCTGCCCGCGTGGGGCGCGCTGGGCTTCGGGTTCGTCGAGGTCGGCACGGTGACCCGCCACCCGCAGCCGGGCAACCCCAAGCCGCGCCTGTTCCGCCTGCGCGACAGCGAGGCGATCATCAACCGGATGGGCTTCAACAACGACGGCGCGCTGGAGCTGGCCAACCGCCTGGACCGCCTCGGCCCGCTGTCGGTGCCGCTGGGGATCAGCCTGGGCAAGTCGAAGGTGACGCCGGTCGAGGAGGCCGTCGAGGACTACCGGGCGTCGCTGCGCGCCCTGTACCGGCACGGCGACTACTTCGCGGTCAACATCAGCTCCCCCAACACCCCGGGCCTGCGCAGCCTCCAGGACCGGGGCGCGCTCACCGAGCTGCTGTCGGCGCTGGACGAGACGTCCGGCGACCTGGCCGGGTCGGGCCGGCGCAAGCCGCTGCTGGTCAAGATCGCGCCGGACCTGACCGACCAGGCGATCGCCGAGGTGCTGGAGGTGTGCGCGGCGCACGGCGTGGCCGGGCTGATCGCGACCAACACCACCCTGTCCCGGGACGGCCTCGCGCCGGGTGACCAGGCCAAGGCTGGCGAGGCGGGCGGGCTGAGCGGCCGACCGCTGGCCGTGCGGGCGCGCGAGGTGGTGCGGTTCGTGAGCCGGGAAACCGACGGGAAGTTGCCGGTCATCGGCGTGGGCGGGATCTTCGGCCCGGACGACGCCAAGGCCATGTTCGACGCGGGCGCGAGCCTGGTGCAGGTCTACACCGGGTTCATCTACGAGGGTCCGGGCATGGTGCGCAGGATCGTCAAGGCGCTCTAGGGCTGCGCCGGGCGGGCGGCGCGCAGCCAGCGCATGATCGGGTGCAGGATCACCACGAGCAGCGAGCCCCACACCAGGCCGCCCAGTTCCAGGTCGCCGAGCCTGAGGGTGAGGTCGCCGACGCCCGCGACCAGGGCCGCGCCGCCGACCAGGGCGTTGCCGGGGTTGGTCAGGTCGACCCGGTTGTCCATCCAGATCCGCACGCCGACCAGGCTGATCAGGCCCAGCAGCACCAGGGTGGCCCCGCCGACCACGCCGACCGGGATGGTGGCCAGCGCCGCCGTCGCCTTCGGGGAGAACGCCAGCGCCATCGCGATCACGCCGGTCACGGCGTAGGCGGCGGTGGAGTACACCTTCGTCACGCCCATGACGCCGATGTTCTCCGAGTACGTGGTGGTGCCCGTGCCGCCGCCGAAGCCCGCCAGGGTCGTGGACAGGCCGTTGGCGATGATCGAGTCGCCGACGCTGCCGTCGAGGTTGCGCCCGGTCAGGCCGCCGATCGCCTTGACGTGCCCGACGCTCTCCGCGACCAGCACGATCACCACCGGCAGCACCAGCAGGGTCACGGACGGGCGCAGTTCGGGCGCGTGGAAGTCCGGCAGCCCGACCCACGCGGCCCGCGCCACGGCGTCGGTGTTCACGACACCCAGCGCGAAGCCCAAGGCCCACCCGACGACGACGCCGAGCAGCACGGAGAACCGGAAGAACAGCCGCCGGCCCAGCACCCCGCACAGCAGGATGATGCCCAGCGTCACCACGGCGGGCAGCGGCTGCTCGGAGAACGAGTCGGTGGCGCGGTGCGAGAGGTTCAGCCCGATGAGCAGGACCACGGCCCCGGTCACGACCGGCGGCATCACCGACTCCAGCAGCCGGACGCCCAGCGCCTTGACCGCCACACCCAGGATGATCACCAGCAGACCGGCCGCGACGACCCCGCCGAGCTGCGCGGCGACGCCCTCGCTGCGGGCCGCCTCCAGCGGCGCGATGAAGGCGAAGGACGCGCCGAGGTAGCTGGGGACCCGGTTGCGGGTGATGAGCAGGAACAGCAGCGTGCCGACGCCGGAGAAGAGCAGGGTGGTGCTGACGGGGAGACCGGTGAGGGAGGGGACGAGGATCGTGGCACCGGCCATCGCGGTCAGGTGCTGGGCACCGAAGCCGATGGTGAGCGGCCAGCTCAGCCGCTCCTCGGGCGCGATGGCGTCACCGTCGGTGGTGCGCCCATCGCCGTGCACGGTCCACAACGCCACTCAATGCCCTCCCCGGCGACCAGGCCGGACGCCGTTGTCCGACCGACGAATCCTGCCACGCCATGTAGTGGGCGGGGCCAGATAACGGTCTGATAATCACACGATTGCAGCAAGAGATACCAGGCCCGGTGCGACTTCAGCCCAGCTCGACTACGCAACGTGACCCAACGTCGGTTCGTGCGGATGGCCCCATCCTCGTCGAGCGGGATCTTGACCCTCCACCGGGGGGAGGTCCCAGGGTGGACGGCATGAACGGCGACACCTCCCTCACCATCGGTGAGCTGGCGCGACGGACCGGCCTGACGGTCAAGGCCGTCCGCTTCTACGCCGATCGGGGGATCGTGCCGCCGACCCACCGCACACCGACCGGCCAACGCCGCTTCGACCCCACCGCCGCGTCCCGTCTGGCGCTGGTCCGGACGTTGCGCGCGCTGGACGTCGACCTGGCGACCGTCCGCCGCGTCCTGGACCGCGAGACGACCGTCGCCGAGGTCGCCGCCGCGCACGCCGACGCGCTCGACGCCCACCTGCGGGTGCTGGCGCTGAGGCGGGCGGTGCTCGGTTGGCTGTGCTCGAACCCCGAGGAGACCGACGTGGTGCACGACCTGGCCCTGCTGTCCGCCGACGCGCGCCGCCTGCTGGTGGAGGACTTCCTGACGGCCGTGTTCGCCGGCCGGCCCGGCACGGAGGGCCCCGCGCGAACGCTGACCCCCGAGCTCCCCGACGACCCGCAGCCGGCCCAGGTGGCCGCGTGGGTGGAGTTGGCGGAGCTGACCCGCGACCCGGACTTCCGCGCCCTCCTGGCCCGTCTGGTGGCCCGCCAGGGCCACCTGCGCCCCGACGGCCCGGTCCGACCCGACGCGGTGGCGCTGGTGCGCGACCGGGCGCGGCTCGACCTGGACCCGGAGTCAGCCGAGGCGGGCGCGGTGGTCGCGGAGATCGGCGAGGTGGAGATCGACTACGTGGAGGCCGCCAACGACCCGCGCCGCGAGCGGTACATGACGCTGTTGGCGCTGATCAACGGCTGGGACGCACCCGAGAGCGCGGCGGCCGAACTCGCCTGGTTCCTGGAGGCCCACCGCCACCACGCACGATGACTCCCGCCGCCACACGCACCGCTCTGTCGGTGCCGCGTGCGACGATCGAGACGGGGGCCGGAGGCCACGCCCAGCGCAAACCCACGCGGCTCAACCCACTCACCGGGCAAGCCCGCCCAGCTCACACCCGCCCGGCTCAAAGCCCACTCGGGCAGGCTCGCCCGCCCGAGGTCAGGCCCAGCGGGACAGGTCGCGCAGCGCCGAAGCCAGGCCGGCCAGGTGGTCGGTCGCCTCGCCCAGCACCTGCCGCGGGTTGGACGCCGTGCTCTCCGCCAGCGCCCGGCCGGCCGCGGCCACCAGCCCGCAGTACCCGTCCACACCCTCGTCCAGCTGCACCCGCAGCCGCCGCACGCCCTCCACCAGCGGAGCGCGGTCCAGCGGCGGGGCGGTGTCCCGCGCCCGTTCGACCGCCTGCAACTGCTGCGACACCGCGCGCAGGGCCGACGCCGCCTCGACGCCGGTCGCGCGCGCCTGCACCACCGACTCGGTCGGCACGGACGTCAGCGCCGCCGAGTCCAGCTGGAACAGCAGCTCGCGCAGGGTGTCCTCGGCTTCCTCCAGCCGCTCCATCGGCGCACGGGCCGCCGACGACCGGGCCGGCAACGGCGAGTGCACCGGGGCGATCGCCAGCTGCTGCCGGGCCGCGTCGATCGCGCGCATCTTGCTCCGCGTGCGCAGCGCCAGCACGCCCGTCGCCGCCGCGCCGCCGAACGCCACCACGGCGAAAGCCGGGTGTATCCCGACCACCAGCGCCAGACCGCCGACGACGGTCAGGATCGACAGCACGATCAGCCAGAACGTCAGCGCGCGGCTCGACCGGCGGTAGCGCCGGTCGAGCTTCGCGCGGGGGTCGTTCCACGCCGCGAGCCGCCGCTTCACCTGGTCCGCGACTTGACCTTGCAGCTGGGCGCCGACGAACTGGGCGAGCTCGCCGGCCGCTTTCCGTGCGGGGTGCTCCATCGCGGACCCCACCACTCAGCCCTGGCTCGCGGGCGGGTTCTGCTGCGGAGTGCCCTGCGGCGTGTTCTGGGCCTGCTGGACGCGCTGCGCGATCTCCTGCTGGATGCTCGCCGCCGCGCCCTGCGACTGGCCGCCGGTCACCTCGCCGGCGACCTGCCCGCCGCGCATCGACGCCCGGATCTGCTCCAGCCGGGACGAGCCCGCCATCTGCGTGGTCGACTGCTGGACCTCCAGCATCCGGCCCTGCACGGAGTTCTGCGCCAGCTCCGCCGACCCGAGGGCCGTGGTGTAGCGCTTCTCGATCTTGTCGCGGATCTCGTCCAGCGACGGCGTGTTGCTCGGCGCGGCCAGCTCGGTCATCTGGCGCAGCGAGTGCGAGACCTGCTCCTGCATCTTCGCCTGCTCCAGCTGCGAGAGCAGCTTGGTGCGCTCGGCGAGCTTCTGCTGGAGCATCATCGCGTTGCGCTCGACCGCGCTCTTGGCCTGCTGGGCGGCCTGGAGGGACTGGTCGTGCAGCGTCTTGAGGTCCTCGATGCTCTGCTCGGCCGTCACCAGCTGGGTCGCGAACGACTGGGCCGCGTTCTCGAACTCCGTGGCCCGCTGCTCGTCGCCCTTGGCCCGCGCCTCGTCGGCGAGGACCAGCGCCTGGCGCGCGGACGCCTGGAGCTTCTCCACCTCACCGAGCTGGCGGTTGAGCTTCATCTCCAGCTGGCGCTGGTTGCCGATCACGGCGGCAGCCTGCTGCGACAGGGCCTGGTGCTGCCGCTGCGCCTCCTCGATGGCCTGCTGGATCTGCACCTTCGGGTCGGCGTGCTCGTCGATCTTGGACGAGAACGCCGCCATGAAGTACTTCCACGCCTTCACGAAAGGGTTGGCCATCTCCTACGCCTGCCTTCTCCGCACTTCCCTGGCTCGCGCTCGTGACTGGCAACGACCCGGTGCCGGTGTTGGTTCCATCGTGTCAGTTGTGCTGTGCCGCTTCCACCGACCTGGGGAGATATCCGGGTTCACCCTGAGTCACCCCTGAAACTTCGGTCGACGTGGTCATCCTGCCGTTCCGGTGCCCGGGTGGACGCGCTGACCCCGCGCGGGGTTGCCAACTCGTTGCAGTGTGACGAAACCCATCCTCCAGCGCGACGCCGGCGCGCATGCGACGAAGCCGAGTCGGTGTGCCCGACTCGGCTTCGGCGAGGATTGCTCGACCTACGCGGCCACCACGGCGCCGCGCGGCTCGATCGACGTGGCCAGCCGGTGCGTGAGCATCGGCTGGATGCGCAGATCGGACAGGTCGTTCCCGACGACGGTGGGCACCAGCGTGCCGCCCTCGAGGCTCGGCGCGGTCGGACGCTCGGTCCGCTCGGCCAGCTCCGCGGGCGTGGGCACCGGCTGCGTCACCGCGCCGATGTCCGACGCGACGAGGTGCAGCAACTCCGACAGGGGCAGGTCCAACGCCTCGCAGATGGCGGCCAGCAGCTCACTGGACGCCTCCTTGCGGCCACGCTCCACCTCGGACAGGTACCCCAGGCTCACGCGGGCGGTCCTGGAGACCTCGCGCAGCGTGCGGCGTTGGGTGGTGCGGGCATGGCGGAGCCGATCACCGATCGCCTCGCGTAGCAGCACGGTCATCGCGCGCCTCCTTCCGGCCGGCCGTGCCACCACGTTACCGACCCGTCCCGTCGACGGGCAGTGACTTCGATGCACGTCCGCCACAAGCGAACGATCGAACCGGGTGCCTTGTTCCCGCGTGGCGGTCGCGGTGTGACGCGGATTGCCCTGCTCAAGTCACCCGTCGGTGATCTTCAGGTGGTCCAGGAGGAGGTCCAGGGCCGCGATCACGGACGCGGACCGGACTTCGTGACGATCACCACCGACAGTGATGGTTTCGACGGACGAACCGGACGGACCGGACAAACCGATGTGGACCGTGCCCGCCTCAACCCCGTCCTGGGGGTCGGGTCCGGCGACCCCGGTCAGGCCCAGGCCCCACGTCGAGCCGCACCGCGTCCGGGCGCCCTCGGCGAGCTGCCGGGCCACCTCGGGGTGCACGGCGCCGTGCGCGGCCAGCAGGGCGGCGTCCACGCCCGCGAGCGCGGCCTTCAGGTCGGTCGCGTAGACCACCAGCCCGCCGCGCAGCACGGCGCTGGCACCCGGCACGGTGGTGATCTCGGCGGTGACGAGCCCGCCGGTCAGCGACTCGGCGGTGGCCACCGTCTCCCCGCGGGCCTTGAGCGCGTTGACGACGTCGACGGCGCTCACGCCCCCGCCACCGCCCTCTTCCCGCGGGCGCGCAGCCGGACCGCGCGCACCACGTAGTCCACGCCGGTGACGACGGTCAGCACGACCGCCGCGTACATCGTCACGACCGCGATCGGCTCCAGGTTGGCGGGCAGCGGCAGCAGGTACAGGCCGATGGCGACGATCTGGACCAGCGTCTTGGCCTTGCCGCCCCGGCTGGCCGGGATCACGCCGTGGCGGATCACCCAGAACCGCAGCAGCGTCACGCCCAGCTCGCGCACGGCGATCACGACGGTGATCCACCAGGGCAGCTCGCCCAGCAGGCTCAGGCCGACCAGGGCGGCGCCGGTGAGGGCCTTGTCCGCGATCGGGTCGGCGATCTTGCCGAAATCGGTGATCAGGCCGTGCTTGCGGGCCAGGTTGCCGTCCACGTGGTCGGTGACCGACGCGACGGCGAAGACGCCGAAGGCCGCCAGCCGCCACCAGTAGGAGCGGCCGTCCTCGGCGAACAGCAGGTAGAGGAACACCGGCACGAGCACCAGCCGGGACATCGTCAGCACGTTGGCGATGTTCAGCACCGGCACGCGCGCGGGTTCTGTCACCTTTGCAGCACCTCGATCGCGGTGACCACCAGGTCCACGCCCTCGGCGGCGTCGACGCGGCAGCGCACCAGGTCACCGACCTTCAGGTCGTCGGCGTTGGTGATCACGCACTCGCCGTCGACCTCGGGCGCCTGGTGGGCGGCCCGGCCGACGCAGTCGTTCTCGTCGTCCTCCTCGGTCTCGACCAGGACGACGACCTCCTCGCCGACGCGGTCCTCGGCGCGCTGGGCGGTCAGCTCCTCGACCAGGTTCGAGATCCGGGCGACCCGCTCGGCGATCGTGTCGGCGTCGAGCTTGCCGTCCAGGGTCTCGGCCTCGGTGCCGTCCTCGTCGGAGTAGCCGAACACGCCCACGGCGTCCAGGCGCGCCTCGGTGAGGAACCGCTCCAGCTCGGCCACGTCCTCCTCGGTCTCGCCGGGGAAGCCGACGATGACGTTGGACCGGATGCCCGCCTGCGGCGCCAGGGCGCGGATCTGCTCGACGAGGCCCAGGAAGGACTCGGTGGACCCGAACCGGCGCATCCGGCGCAGCACGGCCTCGCTGGAGTGCTGGAAGGACATGTCGAAGTACTGGGCGACGTTCGGGGTGGTCGCGATGGCCTTGACCAGGCTCGGCTTGGTCTCCGCGGGCTGGAGGTAGGAGACGCGGACCCGGTCGACGACCTTCGCCAGGCGCTCCAGCAGGTTCTCCAGGCCGCCCAGCTCGCGCGGCAGGTCCTTGGCGTAGGAGGTGGAGTTCTCGCTGACCAGGAACACCTCGCGCACGCCCTGCTCGGCCAGCCACTGCGCCTCGGCCACGACCTCGTCGGGGTGCCGGGACACGAACGCGCCCCGGAAGCTGGGGATGGCGCAGAACGAGCAGCGGCGGTCGCAGCCGGAGGCGATCTTCAGCGGGGCGACCGGGGTGTCCTCCAGGCGGGTGCGCAGGACGCGCGGCCCCCAACCGTGCCCGGGGACCTGCACGTCCTCGGCGGCCTTCGGGCGCTGGACGGGCGTGAGCGGGAGGAGCGTGCGCCGGTCGACGGGCTTGTGGGACTCGACGGTCTTGCCTTCGAGCACGTCGTCCAGCCGCTCGGCGAGCTTGTCGTACTGGTCGAAACCGAGCACGGCCTGCGCCTCGGGGAGGCTCTCGGCCAACTCCGCCCCGTACCGCTCGGCCATGCACCCGACCGCGACCACCTTGGCCCCGCTGTCGGCGGCGGCGAGGAGCGTGTCGACGGAGTCCTTCTTGGCCGACTCCACGAAGCCGCACGTGTTGACCACGACCACGTCGGCGTCGTCACCATCGGTCAGCTCCCAGCCGCCGGCGGTGAGCCGGCCGGCGAGCTCCTCGGAGTCGACTTCGTTGCGGGCGCACCCGAGGGTCAGCATGGCGACGCGCTTGGCCGTGGTGGGGGAAGACACGGTGCTCAGGGTAGCCGCCCCGGGTGGGAACGCCGGACGTCAGCGCCCAAGTGCGGCTTCGACCAGCCGCCACACCCCGGTGGTCGGGTTGTCGGGCCCGAGGAGCTTTGCCCGCGCGATGGCGTCGTCGATGTTCGGAGCGAACACCTTGAAGTCGATCTTCTTGTCGTAGGCGGCGATATGACCGGTCAGCAGGGTCTTCGCCGCCCTCGCGCCGTCGATGTACGCGTTGTGGCCGCGGAAGTGCAGAAGGAGCCACAGTTCGAAACACGGATCGGAGATGGCCAGGGCCACCGCAGTCTGCTCGGCGGCGGCGATGGCCTTCGGCACGTCGAACTCGTCGACGTCCACGACACACCAGACCTGGTCGAAACCGTCCTCGGCTCTCCGGCGAATCGTGACCGCGTAGTCCACCAATTGTTCGGGAGAACCTGTCTCCGTCACCACCTTGAGAGCCGTCAAGTGCGATGAACGCTTGAGCCCTTCGAAGTACAGTTTCTCCGTATTGCCGCAACACACCACGAGGATCCGGTTCGCGGGTTGGCGATGTGGTGGACGCCGCCGCCTGCTCGGTTCACGCCGCGCCATCAGCACCGCCGGGACCGACGAAAGCCGCGACGAAGTCACCCTCCAGCAGGTTGGGCACCGCGCCGTAGCTACCGCCGAGGTAGCGCCGAGCGAGGTTCTCGCCGTCCTTTCGCGGGTGGAAGTCGGACAGCGGGTAGAGCTCGGTCGCACCATCGTCCCGCTTCTCCACGAACCAGACCTCGTCGCGGCGCAGGACGTCGTCACCCAGGGCGGGACTGAGCAGGCTCGGATCGTGGGTCGTGAACACCAACTGGGCACCCCCCGTGTTGACCTGCGCATCCCGGAACAGTGCCACGAGCTGCGCGGTCAGTCTCGGGTGCAGGCTCGCGTCGATCTCGTCGACCACCAGCACCCCACCGTCGTCGAGCAGCCTCAGCACGGACGGCAGCAGGGCGAGCCACGACCTCGTGCCCGCCGACTCGTCGCCGAGGTCGAAGGGCTGCTCGCCGTCGCCGTGCGAGAGCTTGAGGCGCAAGTCCGACACGTTGAACCGCAGCGCCGAGTCCGGGAACGAGACCCCCGGCGACTCCCGCGACAAGTCACCGATCATCTCGGCGAGCTTCTCCGGGGTCATTTCGATGGACAGGCCGACGGCCGACACACCGAAATCGGCGACCTTCACCAGCTCGACGAAGCGGCGGGACACCCGATGGTCGCCGAGGATGAGGGTGACGATCTCCGTCTCATCGACCGCCGGCAATGACAGCCGGAATGCCAGCTTCGACGTGAGCCAGCGGTATACCGGCAGCAATGGGCCGAGTTTGGTCCGGGCGGCGAGGCTCAGGAACAAGGCGTTCGGGCGCAACAGGCCTTCGAGCACATCGAGGGTGATGCGGAGGTCGGCGACCGTCGACCCGAACTTCACTTCGTCCCTATCGCGATCGAAGATGACGCGCTTGCGCTTTTCCGGATAGCTGTAGAGCCATTCGGACAGCACGCGCTCGTCATCGACCTCGAAGCCGTACACGTACCGCACGTCGTCGTCGACCAGTTCGACGACGAAGGTCGAAGGCCGCTTCTGCGCCGCCGAGTCCAGCCGGAAAGGTCGGCGAGGCACGCCACCCTCCGCAGGCCACTTGGCGAACGAGTCACGGACCGCGTCGGTCAGGAACTTCAACCCGTCGAGCAAGTTCGACTTGCCGGACGCGTTGGCTCCGTAGACGGCTGCCACCGGCACGGCCTGCCGGTCCTTCGCATACGCGGGCACCAACAGCAACTCCTGCTCGTCGCGGAGGGACCGATGGTTGCCCACCCGGAAGCTGCGAAGCATGTGACACCCCCAACTGCGGACCTAGAGGCCGTTCAGTGACAGTAAACCGCAGAATCCGGCCCGAAAGTTCCTCCACCGGCAAGCTTCACCAAGTTGTGCGCCGGACAGCACGATCGGGCGTGCGCGAGTTACCTTGGCAGCGTGAACGACCCGATCAACGTGCGCCGGGCGCGCACCGGTGACGTGCGGGCCATGAAGGCGCTCATCGACCTGTACGCGGGCAAGGTGTTGTTGAGCAAACCGCTGGTCACGCTGTTCGAGGACATCCAGGAGTTCTGGGTGGCCGAGGAGGACGGGCAGTTGCTGGGCTGTGGTGCGTTGCACGTGCTCTGGGAGGACCTTGCGGAGATCCGCACCGTCGCCGTGGCGCCGGAGGCCCTGGGGCGCGGGATCGGGCATCGGTTGGTCGCGCGGCTCATCGAGACCGCTCGGGAGCTCCAGTTGGCGCGGGTGTTCGTGTTGACCTTCGAGACCGAGTTCTTCAGCAGACACGGGTTCGTCGAGATCGACGGCACGCCGGTCTCGCCCGAGGTCTACGAGGAGATCATGCGGTCGGCCGACGAAGGTGTCGCGGAGTTCCTCGACCTCTCGTACGTCAAGCCGAACACCCTGGGCAACTCGCGGATGCTGCTGCACCTCTGATTGTTCTAGTGTTCACTCGAACAGTGTTGACTCGTAGAGCCGCACAGGACCAGGATTAGCGGTGTGCAGCTCACCGTGGACGAGCTGGCAGTCCGGGTCGGGCTGCCGGGCAGCACCATCCGCATGTACCAGACCAAGGGCGTGCTCCACCCGCCGCGTCGCCAGGGGCGGGTGGCGTACTACGACGACTCCCACATCGAGCGGTTGACGCTGGTGCAGCGGCTCCAGTCGCGAGGGTTCTCGCTGCCCGCCATCGCCGAGCTCGTGAAGGCCCGCGAAGAAGGTGCGAGCGTCGCCGCGGTGCTCGGGGTCGGGGACGCCGAGGGGCCGGACGACTGGGTGCGCGTGCGGGTGCGCGACCTGCGCCGGCTGGTGCCGACCGGGGACATGCGGCCCGCCGTGCTGAAGCGGGCGATCCAGCTCGGATTGGTGCGGTGGCGGCGGGGATGGCCGCACACCCGTCGGTGGGCGTTGGAGGCCGGGAACCGGCTCGCCGGGCTCTCCGTGCCCGCCGAGGACGTGCTGGACCAGTTCGCGGGGCTGCGCCGGGCCACCGACGGCATCGCCGCGGACTTCGTGGAGGTCTTCGAGCGGCGGCTGTGGCCGCAGCTGGACGAGCGGTCCGCCGAGGAGGACCAGCTGGACCGGGTCCGGGCGCTGCTCGTGGAGCTGACCTACACCGCCGAGACGGTCGTGGTCGGGACGCTGCGCGAGTCGATCCGCGAGGCCGCCGAGGAGTTCGCGCGGCGGCACGGCCTGCTGCCCGGCGGCGACTTCCAGCCCGCGTGGGCGGAGGAACCCGTGCCCATCGCCGAACGTCTCATCGACACCGAGACCGAGATACCGGACGAGACCACGATCCGCCGGTTCCTGGACCAGGGCGACGAGCCCTGACGCACCCCGCGGGGACGCACGAGCCGGTTCGGAGGGGTTCGGCTCGCACGTCCGGCGGGGCGCGGCGGTGCCCGGTGGGCGAACGTTCACCCGGTGTTGCGGGAGCGTGAGCCCATCGGGGCTGTCGCACGTCGATCGGCGCCCAGTAGGAACGTTTTCACGGCCTTTCCTCACGAGGGGGAACACCTGTGAAAACCCTGCTCTCCACCTTGGTCGCCGTCGCCGCCCTGCTGCTGGGGACGAGCACCGCCCAAGCCGCCATCAACGCGCCCGCGGTCACCGACGACTACCTGTTCAACCGGACGCTGTCCCAGTTCAGCTCGATCCGCTCGCAGACCCCGTACGCCGACCAGCTCGACTGGTCCTCCGACGGCTGCTCCTGGTCCCCGGACAACCCGTTCGGCTTCAAGTTCCTGCCCGCCTGCCACCGGCACGACTTCGGGTACCGCAACTACAAGCGGCAGTCCCGGTTCGACGAGACCACCCGGCTGCGCATCGACGACAAGTTCAAGGCCGACCTGTACCACCAGTGCGCCGGGAACTGGACCTGCAACCGGACCGCCGACCTGTACTACAAGGCGGTTCGCGAGTTCGGCGCGAGCTGACCGCGGCAGGGGCGGGTCAGTCCTCGTCGGGGGCCGGCCCGCCCTTGATCAGGTACACCACCGAGTCCAGCTCGTCCGGCTTGATCAGCACCTCCCGGGCCTTGGAGCCCTCGGAGGGACCGACCACGCCGCGCGTCTCCAGCAGGTCCATCAACCGGCCCGCCTTCGCGAACCCGACCCGCAGCTTGCGCTGGAGCATCGACGTCGAGCCGAACTGCGAGGTGACGATCAGCTCCGCCGCCTGCAACAGCAGTTCGAGGTCGTCGCCGATGTCGGCGTCGATCTCCTTCTTCTCGCCCGCCTTGGCCGCGGTCACCCCGTCGGTGTACTCGGGCTGCGCCTGGAGCTTGGTGAAGTTGACGATCTCGGCGATCTCCTCGTCGCCGACGAACGCGCCCTGGACGCGCACCGGCTTCGACGCGCCCATCGGCAGGTAGAGCCCGTCGCCCATGCCGATCAGCTTCTCCGCGCCCGGCTGGTCGAGGATGACCCGCGAGTCGGTCAGCGACGACGTGGCGAACGCCAGCCGCGACGGCACGTTGGTCTTGATCAGGCCGGTGACGACGTCCACCGACGGCCGCTGCGTCGCCAGCACCAGGTGGATGCCCGCCGCGCGCGCCTTCTGCGTGATCCGGACGATCGCGTCCTCGACGTCGCGCGGCGCGGTCATCATCAGGTCGGCCAGCTCGTCGACGATCGCCATGATGTACGGGTACGGCCGGTACACGCGCTCGCTGCCCGGCGGCGCGGCGATCTCGCCGGAGCGCACCTTGCGGTTGAAGTCGTCGATGTGGCGCACCCGGTTGACCTGCATGTCCTGGTAGCGCTGCTCCATCTCCTCCACCAGCCAGGCCAGCGCCGCGGCGGCCTTCTTCGGCTGGGTGATGATGGGCGTGATCAGGTGCGGGATGCCCTCGTACGGCGTCAGCTCGACCATCTTCGGGTCGATCAGGATCATCCGGACCTCGTCCGGCGTGGCGCGCGCGAGCAGGGACACCAGCATCGAGTTCACGAAGCTCGACTTGCCCGAACCGGTGGAGCCGGCGACCAGCAGGTGCGGCATCTTGGTCAGGTTCGCGGTGACGAAGTGGCCCTCGATGTCCTTGCCCAGCCCGATCACCATCGGGTGGTTGTCCTTGACCGTGCTCGGCGAGCGCAGGACGTCGCCCAGGCGCACCATCTCGCGGTCGCTGTTGGGCACCTCGATGCCCACCGCGGACTTGCCCGGGATGGGCGCGAGCAGGCGGACGTTGTCGGTGGCGACGGCGTAGGCGATGTTCTTGGTCAGCGCGGTGATCTTCTCGACCTTCACGCCGGGACCCAGCTCGACCTCGTAGCGGGTCACCGTCGGGCCGCGGGTGAAGCCGGTGACCTGGGCGTCGATGGAGAACTGGTCGAGGACGCCGGTGATCGCCTCGATCATCTGGTCGTTGGCCTTGCTGCGGGCCTTGGGGGCGTCGCCGTCCTTGAGGATGGTGGGCGGCGGCAGCTTGTAGTCGCCCTCGACCGCTCGCACGGCCATCGTCGGCTGCGGCTTCTCCGGCTCGGCCTTGGGCTTGGGCTTGGGGGCCGGGCGCGGCGGTGGCGGGGGCGGCTCCTCCTCGGCCTCCGCGTCCAGGGGCAGCTCGGGCTGCTCGTCGGGGACGGCGGCCTGGCGGCGGCGGGACGGGCGGCGCAGCCGGGCCGGCTTGGGCTCCTCCTCCGCCGGCTGCTCCTCCTCGCGGCCGAACCCCTCCAGCTGGTCGTCGGTCTTGCGGCCACCGAGCAGGGAGCCGAGCTTGGCGGGCACCTCGCGGATCGGCAGGTGCGCCACGACCAGCACGCCGTAGACGAAGATCAGGACGAGCAGCGGACCCGCGACCCACGGGGTGAGCCCCTGCGCGAGGAACCCGCCTGCGAGGTAGCCGAGGGCTCCGCCGGCGCCGCGCCGCTCGATCGGGTCGGTGGGCAGTCCGCCGACGAGGTGGAACATGCCGAGGAAGCCGACCGCGACCAGGATGCCGCCGATCACCAGGCGGGGCCGGGCCTCGGGCTTGGGGTCGGTGCGCATGAGCGTCACGCCGACCGCGAGCAGCACCAGGGGCACGATCATCGCGGGCGCGCCGACCGAGCTGCGCACGGCGACGTCCACCCACTGCCCGACCGGACCACCGGCCTGCCACCACACGCCGGCGCCGGTGATCACGGCCAGCGCGATCAAGAGCAGGCCGAGGCCGTCACGGCGGTGCTCCGGGTCCAGGTCCTTGCCGCGACCGACCGCGCGGACCACGCTGCCGACACCGCGTCCCAGCAGGCCCCAGGCCTTGCCGACCGATCCGGGGGAACCCGACCTGCGGGCGGGTTTGCGTGCGGCCGGACGGGCTTTGGACGTGCTCGACCGAGGCTTGGCCCCGCCTCTTCGGGGCGTGCCCTTGCCACGAGACGTTCCGGTTCGGCCAGCCATAATTTCTCACGTTAGTCGCTTTGGTCCCACGTGCCCCAACGGTCACGCCAAGACGTGACATGCGCTGCTCGTCGTCCATAGTTGCCCGGAATCGGTTACGGCCACACCTCGACACGCCGTAGCCTTCCCCGCTGTGTCCACACCACTGCTGTGGCGCGTGTTGACGACCATCGACCGAGGGTTCGTAGGTCTCAGCGGACGGCTGCAAGTCACCGGCGACATCCCGGCGGACCTCAAGGGCCGTCCCCTGCTGCTCGCGTCCAACCACATCGGCAACCTCGACCCGTTCGTGCTCATCGCCGCGTGCCACCAACTCGGCGTGCACCCGCGGTTCCTGCTGGCGGGAGGGTTGCTCGACGCCCCGATCATGGGGCCGGCCCTGAAGGCTTCCGGCCACCTGCGGGTGGACCGGGCGTCCGCCACCGTCGGCGAGGCCTACCACCGGACGGTGGAAGTGTTGCGGCGCGGGGGTGATCCGATCGCGGTGTACCCGGAGGGCAAGATCAGCTTGGACCCCGGCCTGTGGCCCGAGCGCGGGAAGACCGGCGCGGCGCGGCTGGCGTTGAGCGGCGGGGTGCCCGTGGTCCCGGTCAGCCAGTGGGGCGCGCACGAGGCCGTTTATTGGGGCAACACAAAGGTTTCCGGCTGGGACGACTTCAAGCCGTACCTGACTTCGTACGTGCGCGGGCTGCGGCGGCGTCCGACGTTCAAGGTGCACTTCGGCGCGCCCGTCGACCTGTCGGACCTGCGCGACGGCCGTCCCGGCGACGCGCGGCGGGCGCACGAGCGGATCATGCGGTCGATCACGGCCGGATTGGTGCCGTTGCGCGCCGACGAACTCGACTTGCCGAAGTTCCACGACCCGACCCGGCCCACCACGGGTAGCAGCCCTTGGCGGCCCGAGGCGGCTTGAGCCGGTAGAACCACGTGCCGCGCGGCCAGTTTTCGCCGCGCGGCACGTGGTTGGTCACACCGGGATGATCGTCGGCACGATCATCGGGCGGCGGCGGTAGGTTTCGGCGACCCAGCGGCCCACCACTCGGCGCACGGCCTGGGCGATGCGGTGGGAGTCGGTGATGCCCTCCGCCTCCGTGCGCGAGAGTTCCATCTCCACCAACGAGATCGCCTGGTCCAGTGCCTTCGGGTCGTCGGAGAAACCGCGCCCGGACACGGTCGGTGGGGCCACCGCGCGGCCGGTGTTGGAGTCCACCGCCACGGTGATCGCGATGAAGCCGCCCTCGCCCAGCACCAAGCGGTCCGACAGGGTGGACTCGCCGACGTCGCCCACGGACAGGCCGTCCACGTAGACGTGTCCGACCTCCACGCGGCCGGTGATCGACGCGCTGCCGTCGACCATGTCCACGACCACGCCGTCCTCCGCGATGACCACGTGGTCCGGGGACACGCCCGTCGCCACGGCCAGGGCCGCGTTGGCGCGCAAGTGGCGCCATTCGCCGTGCACCGGCATGACGTTGGACGGCCGGACCGCGTTGTACAGGAACAGCAGTTCGCCCGCGGGCGAGTGGCCGGACACGTGCACCTTCGCGTTGCCCTGGTGGACGACCGTCGCACCAAGCCTGGACAGGCCGTTGACCACGTTGAACACGGCGTTCTCGTTGCCGGGGATCAGCGACGACGCCAGCACGATGGTGTCGCCCGCCTTGATCGAGATCTGGCGGTGCTCGCCGCGCGCCATGCGGGACAGGGCCGAGAGCGGTTCGCCCTGGGAGCCCGTGGACACGAACAGGACCTGGTCCTCGGGCATGTCCATCGCCTCGTGGAGGTCCACGAACAGCCCGTCCGGCACGTTCAGGTAGCCCAGCTCGGACGCGATGCCCATGTTGCGGACCATCGACCGCCCCACGAAGGCGACCCGGCGGCCGTACTGCACGGCCACGTCCAGGACCTGCTGCACCCGGTGCACGTGGGAGGCGAAGCAGGCCACGATCACGCGTTGCTTGGCCTTGCGGATGACGTTCTCCAGCACCGGCCCGATCTCCCGCTCCGGCGCCACGAACCCGGGCACCTCGGCGTTGGTGGAGTCGACCAGGAACAGGTCCACGCCCTCGTCGCCCAGCCGCGAGAAACCGGCCAGGTCGGTCAGGCGGCCGTCCAGCGGCAGCTGGTCCAGCTTGATGTCGCCGGTGTGCAGGACCAGGCCCGCCGAGGTGCGGATGGCGACCGCGACCGCGTCCGGGATGGAGTGGTTGACCGCGAAGAACTCCAGCTCGAACGGCCCGAACGTGCGGCGCTCGCCGTCGGTGATCTCCACCAACTGCGGCGTCTGCCGGTGCTCGCGGCACTTCGCCGCCAGCAGGGCCAGGGTGAACCGCGAACCCACGACCGGCAGGTCCGGGCGCAGCTTGAGCAGGAACGGCACCGCGCCGATGTGGTCCTCGTGACCGTGGGTCAGGACCAGGGCGTCGATGTCCTCCAGGCGGTCCTCGATGGCGCGGAAGTCCGGCAGGATCAGGTCCACGCCGGGCTGGTCGTCCTCCGGGAACAGCACGCCGCAGTCCACGACGAGCAGCCGGCCGGCGTGCTCGAACACGGTCATGTTGCGGCCGACCTCGCCGATGCCGCCCAGGGCGACGACGCGCAGACCTCCGTCGGGCAGGGCGGGCGGGGGTGACGTCGGGTTGATCACGCGTTGACTCCCAGTTCGGCCGTGACAGCGGAGACGGCCTCGATGTCCTCGGTGGATGCGGGTACCAGGGGCAGACGTGGGTTACCCACGTCCAGGCCCTTCAGACGCAGAGCGGTCTTGGCGTAGGTGACGCCGGGCATGCGGGTGAACGGCCGCAGCAGCGGCAGCAGTTCCTGGTGGATCGTCCGGGCCCCGACCACGTCGCCGGACTCGAACGCGTCGAGCATGGCGCGCAGGCGGTCGGCCGCGATGTGCGAGACGACGCTGACGAACCCGACCGCGCCCACGGACAGCCACGGCAGGTTCAGCGGGTCGTCGCCGGAGTAGTAGGCCAGGTCGGTGGCCGCGATGACCTTGCTGCCCGCCAGGAGGTCGCCCTTGGCGTCCTTGACGGCCAGGATCCGCGGGTGCTCGGCCAGCCGCAGGAGCGTGTCCACCTCGATCGGCGTGACCGCGCGCGGCGGGATGTCGTAGAGCATCACCGGCAGGTCGGTGGCGTCCGCGACCGCCTTGAAGTGCGCTTCCACGCCCGCCTGCGGGGGACGCGAGTAGTACGGGGTGACCACCAGCAGGCCGTGCGCGCCGGCGTCGCACGCGTTCCGCGCGAGGTGGACGCTGTGCGCGGTGTCGTAGGTGCCGGCGCCGCTGACCACGGTGGCGCGGTCGCCCACGGCCTGGACCACGGCCCGGATGAGGTCCGCCTTCTCGGCGTCGGTGGTGGTGGGGCTCTCGCCCGTGGTGCCGTTGACGACCAGACCGTCGTTGCCCAGGTCGACCAGGTGTTTCGCCAGCTCCTGCGCCTTGTCCAGGTCGAGCGCCCCCGAGGCGTCGAACGGCGTGACCATAGCGGTGAGCACGCGGCCGAAAGGTCGGCCGGGTGAGGCGGTCGGACATCCGGTCATGGCCCAAACGCTACCGCCTGCGGTGCCCGCAACCCCCTTTGGGCTGGGCTTACAGGCCCCGGTCGAGGCTCTTCACGGCCGTGACGGCGTCCCGGTCGCCGTCGTAGGAGACCTCCGCGCGGCTGCGCCCGAAGGCGTGCACCAGCAGTTCCGAGACCTGACCGGTCAGGATCACGGGGTTGGGGCCGGCTTTCGCGGTCACCGCCTCGCCGTCGGGGCGGCGCAGGACGACGCCGACCGGGCTGTTGCGGTAGGTCAGCTTCGCGGCCCGGCGCAGCCCCTTCCACAGGGCGGCGTCCCGACGCGGATCGGGCGAGCGGGGCGTCCAGTCGTCGGCCGCGCGCCGCACGTCCTCGTGGTGCACGAAGTACTCGATCGAGTTGAGGGGCTCGTCGAGCAGGACGTACGGGGACCAGACGGGCGGCCCGTTGCGCACCAGGTCCACCAGCTCGTCCCACGGCTTGGCGGCGTAGGCGTCCTGGACCTTCTGGGTGTGCGTGGCCAGGGGTTTGGCCAGGATGCCCAGGGCCGCGTCGGGCCGGCGTTCGCGCAGCACGAGGTGGGCGGCCAGGTCGCGGGAGCGCCACGGGTCGCACAGGGTGGGTGCGTCCGGTCCGACTTCGAGGAACAGGTCGCAGAGCAGCTTGCGTTCGTCCTGTGCGACGCCCATGCGCTCCACCCTACTTCTTGGCGTGCACCTGCTCGCTCAGCTCGGTCCGGTCCTTGTCCCACAGCACGCAGAACACCTCGCGCGACCCCTTGGAGGAGGAGTAGCTCTCCTTCCACTCCGCCTGGGTCGGCACGATCGCGGCGTAGCGCAGCTTGGTGTCCTTGCCGTCCAGCGGGACGCGGTCGGACTTGAAGACCAGCGTGCAGAAGTTCTCGGCGTACTTGCGCAGCCACTCGTCGCCCGGGTAGGCGGTCTTGTCGGTGCTGCCGAACGGTCCGCCCTCCCAGTACACCTCGATGCTGTGCGCGTCGTCGCACTCGGCGCTGTTCACCCGCACCGAGGGGGCGAGGAAGTTGTCACCGCAGTAGCCCGCGTTGAGCTTGAACTCGGGCAGCGTGCCGCCGTTGCCGAAGGTGATCGTCTCGGCCATCGCGGCGGGCGGCTTGTCGGTGAACAACCAGCGGTCCACCATGACGCCGAGGACCAGGAACGCCACCGCGCCGACCGCCGCGACGGCGGTGAGCAGCGGCTTCACCCACGGCTTGCGCTGCGGCGGGATGGTCGGCGGCTGGTACTGCATGGTGGGGCCGCCGGGGCCGGCGAACCCGGTCGGCGGCGTCGGCTGGGCGACCGCGCGGTCGAGCATGGCGCGGGCCTGCGGGCCGGTGAGGCGGGCGTTCGGGTCGGGCATGAGCAGGCCCGTGATCACCGCGCCGAGGGCGCCGTGCGCCCTGGTCAGGCGGGGCATCTCGTTCATGATCGCGTGCAGCGTGGACGCGGTGGACGAGCGCTCGTAGGGGTTGAGTCCCTCGACGGCGTAGCAGAGCGTCGCGCCCAGCGCCCACAGGTCGGAGGCGGGCGAGGCCTCGTGGCCGTGGATGCGCTCGGGCGACATGTAGGCGGGCGAGCCGATGAGGCTGCCGCTGGTGGTCAGGCGCGGGTCGTCCATCGCCTGGGCGATGCCGAAGTCGGTGAGCTTGACCCGGCCGTTGGGCCCGACCATGAGGTTGCCGGGCTTGACGTCCCGGTGCACGATCCCGGCCTTGTGCGCGGTCTCCAGGGCGGACAGGGCCTGGAGGGCGATGGAGATCACCCGGTCCTGCGGCATCGGGCCGGACTGGGCGATGATCGTGGACAGCGTGGCCGCCTCGACCAGCTCCATGACGATGTAGGTCATGCCGTTCTCGGCGACCACGTCGAACACGGTGACCACGGCGGGGTCGTTGAGCCGGCCCGCGGTGCGCGCCTCGCGCAGCACCCGCTCCTCCAGCACCCGCCGCTCCTCGGCCGCGATGCCGTCGGGCAGGTGCAGCTCCTTGATCGCGACCTGGCGGCCGATCACGTTGTCCTGCGCGCGCCACACCACGCCCATGCCGCCGCGGCCCAGCTCGCCGAGCAGGGTGTACCTGCCCGCGATCACGCGTGGTTGGGCGCTCACACCCTGGGGACCTGTCACCGTTGCGCCAACTCCTCGAAGCCTGGAACGGCCGAACGCTACTTCAGACCGCCGTTCGGCCCGCCCGGTTTCACGGATTCGTGACTTCCTGCCGCGGTGCTCAGGTCGGCAGGTGGACCTCGTGGCCGGAGTTGCGCAGGGCCTGGGTGGCGCGGCCCAGGTCGGCGGACTTCACCAGCAGGTGGTCGGTGTCGTAGGTGGACAGCGCGAACAGGCTCACGCCCGCCGCCGCCAGCTCGCCCGACAGCGCCGCCATGATGCCGGTCAGCGTGAACTCCAGCGGCCCGCGCACGGTCAGCAGCCGCCACTGGGCCTGCACGTCGCCGCTGTCGGGCGCGTGCTCGCTCGGGCACACGATGGACAGCTCGTCCGGCGTGCGGGTCACCGACACCAGGCCGGCGTGGTCGAGCAGGCCGGGCGGGACGGCCGCGTCGGCGGGCAGCCGCGCGACCGTGTACTCCCCCGGCTGGACGTCGACGATCAGCCGCTTCACGTCAGCCCTCGGTGACCAGCGGGCTGGAGGCGACCTCGGTGCCGTCGGACAGCGTCGAGATGGTGAAGTCGGCGAACACGTTGGCCGCCGCCTTCTGCAACTGCCGCAGGCACTCCACGGCCAGGGCGCGGATCTCCACGTCGGCGTGCTCGGTGGCCCGCATGGCGATGAAGTGCCGCCACGCCCGGTAGTTGCCGGTCACGACGATGCGCGTCTCGGTGGCGTTGGGCAGCACCGCGCGGGCGGCCTGGCGGGCCTGCTTGCGGCGCAGGGTGGCGCTGGGGACGTCGGAGAACTTCTTCTCCAGGCCCTTGAGCAGCTCGGTGTAGGCGTCCACGCTGGCCTGGGTGGCCTTGAGGAACAGCTCGTGCAGCTCGGGGTCGGCGGCGATGACGTCCGGCTCGACCATCGCGGCGTTGCGCTCGGGCACGTACCGCTGGGACAGCTGCGAGTAGCTGAAGTGGCGGTGCCGGATCAGCTCGTGGGTGAGCGACCGGGACAGGCCGGTGAAGTAGAAGCTGACGCTGCCGTGCTCCAGCACGGACAGGTGGCCGACCTCGATGATGTGCTTGATGTAGCCGGCGTTGGTGGCCGTCGCGGGGTTCGGCTTGGTCCACGACTGGTAGCACGCGCGCCCGGCGAACTCGGCCAGCGCCTCACCGCCGTCGGCGTCGGTGGACCACGGGACGTCCGCCGGGGGGAAGAACTCCGTCTTCGCGATCAACTGCACCTTCGGCGACACCGTCTCAGCCATGCCGGGAACCCTAACCCAGGGTCGCTCTTGGCTCCGAACTATGCCGGATGGAGCAGGCCGTGCGGGTTTCGGACGACTACCGAGTGTCACGGACACCGTTGTGGTGTCGTCGTGATGTCAGGTCTTCCTTGACTGGTGTCACATGCGGCGGCACAGTGGTGTCATGGATCTGTCGCCGTACATCGCGCAACTGCGTGAGGACCTCGCGACGGCCGCCTCCGCCGGGGACGACGACACCCGGCGCACCGCGGCCGTGTTGTCCGCCGCGCTGGAGCCGGCCGCTCGGCTGGCCCTCATGAACGCCCTGTCCGACCTGGCCGCGGAGGTGACCGTCGCGCTGGACGGTCCCGTCGTGCAGGTCCGGTTGGACGGCCGGGACGTCCAGGTGGTCGTCACCGGCGCGTCTTCCGCCCGGGAAGACCACGAACCGGAGCCGCAGGAAGTTCCCCGTCCGACCGCCGGTGACGCCACGCGCATCACCCTCCGGCTGCTGGACGAGCTGAAGTCCAAGGCCGAGCAGGCCGCGGCGGCTCAGGGGATGTCGTTGAACACGTTCGTCGCGCAGGCCGTGCAGGGCGCGGTCGGCGGGCGGCGCGGGCACCACAAGAACTGGCACGACAAGCACCAGCCGCCCAAGGACGACACCAAGGGGTCCCGGGTGCGTGGCTGGGTGCAGGGCTGAGGGGGACGTCGTGGAGTCGGAAGTCGTGCGACAGCAGAGCTTCGACGTCGAGGGCGTGGTGGAGATCGACATCGCCCTCATCGCCGGTCGCGTGCGGGTGCACCTGGTGGACGAACCGGGGGTGCACGTCGAGGTCCGGCACGAGAGCACGCCGGGCGACTCGTGGACCGCGGGCCTGACCGGCCTGCTGAGCTGGGTCAACGACCAGTTCGGCGCGAGCGGGGCGGGGGCCGCGGTGCCCACCGACGCCGTGCGGGACGCCCGGATCGAGCTGACCGGGCAGCGGCTGAAGGTGCAGTCGTCCAAGGCGCTGCCGCTGCGCGCGGTGCCGCTGGGCGTGACCGTGCGGGCGCCGGTCGGGTCGCACGTGATCGCCAAGTCCGGCGCGGCGGACGTGACCGTCACGGGCGCGGCCGGCCGCCTGGAGATCCGGACCGGCACCGGTGACGTCACCGCGGACCGGGCGGACGGGTCGTCCCAGGTCGACTCGGGGTCGGGCAAGCTGCGCCTAGGCCCGATGCCGGCCGGACTGCGGGCCAAGACCGGCAGCGGCGACATCGAGGTGTCCTCGGTCGCCGGCAACACCGTGCTCTACAGCGGCACCGGCCACGTGTGGCTGGGCGCGGTGGAGAACGACGTGCAGGTGCGCACCGGCAGCGGCGACGTCACCATCGCCGACGCCGCCGCCGGCCGCATCCAACTGGGCACGGGCTCGGGCCACGTCCGCGTCGGCGTCCGCCCGGGCGTGACGGCGGAAGTGGACCTCCTGTCCACCGCCGGCACCGCCCGCAGCGAACTGGAGGTCTCCACCACCCCGCCGGCGGAGACCGCCCCACTGGTGATCACCGGCCGAACGGGCAACGGCAACGCCCTGGTGACCACCGCGACCACCTGATGCCGACCGCGGCGTGCGTACCCCCGGTGCGCGCGCCGCGGTTCTCGGAGGGGAAACGCTCGAACGACCTACCGATGCCTCACCGCACCACCGCCTTCAGCGTGGGTGCCAGGTCGCCGCGCGGGGTCACCGCCACCTTGTCCAGTTCCAGCCAGTCGGCCATGTGGCGCAGTTCGGCGGCCAGTTCCACCGCCACCCGGCCGATGTCCGCGGTGGACTCGGAGTACGCCGCCTGCACGCGCAGCACGCCGGCCTGTCGATCGGCCTTGAGGTCGACGCGGCCCACCAAGTGGCCGTCCAGCAGGAACGGGAACACGTAGTACCCGTGCACCCGCTTGGCCGCCGGCACGTAGATCTCGATGCGGTAGTAGAAGCCGAAGATCCGTTCGGTCCGGTCGCGTTCCCAGATCAGCGGGTCGAACGGGCACAGCAGGGCCCTGCCGCTCACCGTGCGGGGCACGCGGGCCGATGTGTGGCGGTAGCCCGTGGCTGTCCAGCCCTGGACCTGCACCGGCTCCAGCACGCCCTCCTCGACCAGCTCCTGCACGGCCTGCCGGCTGCGTGCCGGGGCCAGGCGGTAGTAGTCGCGCAGGTCGGGTTCGGTGGCGACGCCCATCGCCGTGGCCGCCCGCGCCACCAGCTCGCGTGCGCCCTCCTCCGGGGTGACGCGGCGGGACAGCACCTCCGGCGGCAGCACGCGCTCTGTCAGGTCGTACAGGCGCTCGAAACCGCGCCGTGTCCCGGTGGTCAGCTGGCCGATCCCGAACAGGTACTCGCAGATCTTCTTGACCTCCGACCAGTTCCACCCCCAGTGGTCCTTGCGCCGCGGCCCGCCGTTCGCCAGGGCCTTCTCGATCGCGCCCGCGCCCAGCGGACCGAGTTCCTTGACCACGGCCAGGATGTCCTCCACCAGGCCGGGGTCGCGCTCGGCGACCGAGGTGTAGTTGAGCCACCACCCGGGCCGCTTGGCACCGGAGTGGAACAGCGGCCAGTCCTCGACGGGCACCAGGCTCGCCTCGTGCGCCCAGTACTCCACGAGCATGCGCGGCTTGCGCGTGCTGTGGGACCAGGCCGCCTCGTCGACCAGCGACGGTGTGTACGCCCCGAGCCGGCTGAACACGGGCATGTAGTGGGCGCGCACGGCGACGTTGACCGAGTCGAGCTGGATCAGCTGGACGCGCGACAGCACCCGCTGGAGGTGCCGCCGCGTGGGCGGCGACGCCGGCCGCGGGTCGGCGAAGCCCTGGGCGCCCAACGCGATCCGGCGGGCGACGTCCGCACTCATCTTCTGCACGGGTCGGATGTTCCCACGGGGGTACGACACTTCCGCTCGGCCCGCACGACAAGCACCACGGCGACCACCACCAGCAGACCGCCCACCAGCTGGAACGCCCCGAACCGCTCGTCGGCCAACCACACCCCGAGCAGCACCGCGATCACCGGGTTCACGTACGCGTAGGTGGCCACCGTCGACACCGGCAACTGCCCCAGCACGTACACGTACGAGCTGAACGCCAACAGCGACCCGAACACCACCAGGTAACCCCAGCCCAGCCACGACGTCGTCGACACCGCGGCCACGTCCAACCGCTCACCGGACACCAGCCCGACCACGGTCAACGCCACCCCGCCCGCGATCATCTCCACGGCGGACAACGCGAACGGGTTCGACGGCACCGGCAACCGCCCGCTCAAGTAGGACCCCAACGCCCACCCGAACGCGGCCAACAACACCAACCAAGGCCCCCACCACGACGACCCGCCCACGTCGTGCAGCAGCAGCACACCAAGCCCGACCAGCCCGACGACCACGCCCACGTACGTCACCGCCGGCGGCCTTTCACCGCCCACCCGCCGCATGAGCACCACGTACAACGGCACCGACGCCACCAGCAGCGCCGCCAACCCCGAGGCCACGGTCTGCTCCGCCAACACCACCAACCCGTTGCCCCAAGCCGGCAGCAAGAGCCCCAACAACACCCCGGTGCCGACCTGCCGCCACGTCATCCGCATCCGACGCCCCACCACCAGCGCCAGCACCACCCCCGCCACCAGGAACCGCAACCCTCCCGACAACAGCGGCGGCATGGTCTCGATGCTGAACTTGATGGCCAGGTACGTAGACCCCCACACGACGTACACGACACCCAGTGCTGCCCAACGCATGTCCGCACGCTTTCACGGGACACCCGTCCGGTTCACGCGGGTTTCGGCCACTAGGGTTCTCGCATGGCCGACGCCGCAGTGCGGGCAGCGACGCCCGACGACGTCCGAGAGATCGCCCGCATCCACCGCGAGACCTGGCGCACCGCCTACCGCAGCCTCCTGCCCGACGAGGTCCTGGGCAGCCTGGGCGACACCACCCAGGCCTGGGCCGAAGCGGTGGAGGAGAACCAGGTGCTGGTCGCCACCGAGGGCGCCTGGCTGGTCGGCTACTGCGTGTCCGGCACCGCGCCGGAGGAGGAGGTCGCCCGGGCCGACGGCAGCCTGCCCGACGACGCCGCCACCACCGCCCTGGTCAGCATCCTCGTGGAACCCCGTTGGGGCAGAAGGGGACACGGCGGGCGCCTGCTGGCCACCGCCGCGAAGACCCTGCGTGACAAGGGGAACACGCGCGGTATCGCGTGGATCCCGGAAGCCGACCGCGCCTCCACGGCTTTCTACGCCAAAGCGGACTGGCCCGCCGACGGCACCGTGCGCACCCTGGACGCCGGAGGGCGACCGTTGCGCGAAATAAGGGTTTCCGGGGGGTTGACCCTACTGCTGGAGTCGTGAGGGGTTGCTAGCCTCGAACGGGTGTGGGCACTGCTGGGGTGGCTCGGCCTGACGTTCGGCGTGGCGTTCGGGTCGGCGATCATCCCCCTCATCAGCATCGAGGTCTTCGTCATCGGCCTCGTCACGCAGCAGCCCCACATCTCGTGGTGGTGGATCGGGCTGGCGGTCGCCGTGGGCCAGGTCCTGGGGAAGATGTTCTACTTCCTGGCCGCGAGGGGTTCGCTGCACCTGCCGGCGTTCATGCACCGCAGGCCGAAGTCGAAACAACCGTCCCCGCGCCGCGAGAAGTGGAAGGCGCGCCTGGACAGCATCAGGGACCGGTGCCACCGCCATCCCCATTGGATGTTCGGCACGCACGCGGTCAGCTCGGTGGTCGGCTTGCCGCCGTTCATGTTCACCACGGTGCTCGCGGGCCTGGCGGGCATGTCCTCGTGGCTGTTCATCACCACGGGCATGGTGGGCAGGTTCGCGAGGTTCAGCGTGCTCGCCGCGTCGCCCGGTCTGATGGCGGGTTGGCTGCTCCACTAGGCGCTCCACCGGGCCGGGCACGCCGCACCAGCCGCTGCTGGGGCGCGCTCAACCCGTAGTGGTCGTGCAGGCGGGCGTGGTCCACTTCGGACACCTCGGGTCCCACCGGAGGGGCGTCCTCGATCTCCCGCTTGTCGACCGGCACCACGACCCGCCGGTCCCGCACCTGAGCTCCGCGGATGGGCACGAGCTTGGTGGCGTGGTCGGTACGCACGGTCGCCCACAAGGGACGCCCGCCGTCCATCCAGAGCTCCGCCACGGTGCCCACGCGTTCACCGTGGCGGTCGAGCAGGTCGCAGTCGTAGAGGCGGTCCACCGCTGTTCGGTCCATGTTCATGCGGCTACCCGTGTCCGACACTGATCGCACCCGGAACCACCCGGAGGAGTGACCCTCGAATGCCGAGCCCCGGCTCGGTCAGGTCAGCGCGACGGCCGCGCCCAGGGCGGCCACGATCAGCAGGCAAGCGACGGTCAGCCGCAGGTTCTGGCACACGTTCGACACGCCACCACGCTACTGACGACCCACCGGACAAACCAAGGCGATAGGCCGCAAACACCGGATGAAGTCTGTCTCACCCGAATGCTTCACGCCCGATTCTTCGGCACCTGGAATAGGTCGATGGCCTTCCGCATGGTCTCCCGCGCCCGTCCCCGGTCGCCGGCCAGGTCGTAGGCCTGAGCCAGCAGGAACCACCGCCGCCAGTCCTCCGGCGAGGCCTCCACCTCGGCCCGGCGCTCCTCGAACCACGCGTCGGCGGCGTCCCGGTCCACCCGGCCCGAGGGCCGGCGCGGCAACGACGACGTGTCCAGCAGCCCACCCTCGTCCGCCAGCACCCGCGCCATGCGCTCGGTGACGAACCCGAACCGCAGGTTCGTCCACGCCACCCACGCCCCGATCAGCGGCAGCACCAGCACGCCGAGCCCGAGCCCCACGCCGACCGGGTCGCCCGTGCCGATCAGCACGAACGCCCGGCCGCCGAGCAGCACGAAGTACACCGCCAGCGCGGCGGTGATCAGGAACGCGACAGTGCGGGTCTTCACAGGTCCATGTACTTGTCGAGCCCCACCGACAGACCCGGGTGGGCGGCCACCGAACGCACGCCCAGCAGCACACCGGGCATGAACGACGTCCGGTCCAGGGAGTCGTGACGCAGCGTCAACGTCTCCCCCTCCGTGCCGAACACGACCTCCTGGTGGGCGATCATCCCGGCGATCCGCAGCGAGTGCACCCGCACCCCGCCGACCACCGTGCCGCGCGCGCCACCAGCCTCGGACGTGGTCGCGTCGGGCATGTCGCCCAACCCGGCCGCCGCGCGCGCCTCCGAGATCAGCCGGGCCGTGTGGGCGGCCGTGCCGGAAGGGGCGTCCACCTTGCGCGGGTGGTGCAGCTCGATGACCTCGGCGGAGTCGTAGTACTTGGCGGCCAGTTCCGCGAACCGCATGGACAGCACGGCGCCGATGGCGAAGTTGGGCGCGATCAGCACGCCGACCGACGTCCCGGTGAGCCACTCCGACACCGAAGCCAGCCGCTCCTCCGAGAACCCGGACGTGCCGACCACCGCGTGGATCCCGTTCGCGATGCAGAACCGCAGGTTGTCCATCACCACGTCGGGGTTGGTGAAGTCGACGACGACCTCGACCCCGGCGTCCACCAACGCCTGCAACGAGTCGCCCGCGTCGACGGTGGCCACGACCTCCGCGTCGGGAGCCGCCTCCACCGCACGGCACACCTCCGACCCCATCCGACCCTGCGCGCCCAGCACGCCGACACGGATAGCAGAACGCTGACTCAAGAGATCACCTCGTGCACCTGGGACGGCAAATCGTCGGCGTGAGCGTAAGGTCCGACCACCGCGGCGGCGACAGGGCGTCGCAACAACTCCCGGGCCAGCGCGGCGACGTCCTCACCGGTCACCTCGTCGATCCGGGACAGCGTCTGCTCCACCGACAGGTAGTCGCCGTAGTTCAGCTCGCCCTTGCCGATCCGCGACATCCGCGAGCTGGTGTCCTCCAGCCCCAGCACCAGCCCACCGCGCAACTGGCCCTTGCCGCGCGTCACCTCGGCGTCGGTCAGCCCACCGGCCGCCACGACGGACAGCACGTCCCGCACGACCCCGGCGACGTCGCCGAGCCGGTCCGGCTGGCAGCCCGCGTACACCGACCACGTCCCGGTGTCGGCGTACAGGCCCACCGACGAGTACACCTGGTAGGCCAACCCGCGCCGCTCCCGGACCTCCTGGAACAGCCGCGACGACATCCCGCCGCCCAGCGCCGCGTTCAGCACGTTCAGCGCGAAGCGCCGCTCGTCGTGCCGGTCCAGCGCCCGCACGCCCAGCATCAGGTGCGCCTGCTCGGTGTCGTCGCTGTGCAGCACCAGCTTGCGCGACGACGCGATCCGCGCCCGCCCGGTCCGGGGCGCGACGGGCGTCCCGGTCCGCTCCAACCGGGACCCGATCTGCTTGCGCGCCAACCGCATCACGTGGTTGTGGTCGATGTTCCCGGCCACCGCCAACACCATCCGCGGCAGCGTGTAGCGGCGCTTGTAGAACCCGAACAGCGCGTCCCGGTCCATGTCCTGGATGGACCGCTCGGTGCCCAGCACGGACCGACCCAGCGCGTGCTCGCCGAGCAACGCGTCGAGGAAGGCGTCGTGCAGCAGGTCTTCCGGGTCGTCGTCGCGCATGGCGATCTCTTCGAGCACCACACCGCGCTCGGTCTCGAAGTCCTTGGGCTCGCACAGGGCCTCGAACACCACGTCGCACACGAGGTCCAGCGCCAGCGGCAGGTCCTCGTCCAGCACGTGCGCGTAGTAGCAGGTGTGCTCCTTGGCGGTGAACGCGTTGAGCTCGCCGCCGACGGCGTCGATCTCCTCCGCGATCGCCGCGGCCGTCCGGTTCGCGGTGCCCTTGAACAGCAGGTGCTCCAGGTAGTGCGCCGCGCCGGCGACCTCGGGCCGCTCGTCGCGGGACCCGACCTGCACCCACAGGCCGACCGACGCCGACCGCACGCCCGGGATCTGCTCGGTGATCACCCGCAGCCCGGACGGCAGCACGCTGCGCCGCACGGTCACGCCGGCGTCGCTGCTCTCCAGCAACCGGGTGCTGCCCGGTCGCTGGAGGTGCCCCAACTTGCCGCTAAGCGGACGGCCGCGAGTGCTCGAAGCACCCGCGGCCGTCCCGTCGACCCGTCCGGTCACTGCGCCGGGGCCTCCGCGGCCTCGGTGGCGGCACCCTCGGCCGGAGCCTCGGTGGCGGCGTCACCCGAAGGCGCGTCGGCCGGCTTCTCGGCGGCGTCGTCCTCGTTGACCAGCACCAGGCTGATCTTGCCGCGCTGGTCGATGTCCGCGATCTCGACGCGGAGCTTGTCGCCGACCTTGACGACGTCCTCGACCTTGCCGATGCGCTTGCCGTTGCCCAGCTTGGAGATGTGGATCAGGCCGTCCTTGCCCGGCAGCAGCGAGACGAACGCGCCGAACGCCGCGGTCTTCACCACGGTGCCCAGGAAGCGCTCGCCCACCTTCGGCAGCTGCGGGTTCGCGATGGCGTTGATCATGCCGATCGCGGCCTCGGCGGACGGGCCGTCCGCCGCGCCGACGTAGATCGTGCCGTCGTCCTCGATGGAGATGTCGGCGCCGGTCTGCTCGGTGATCGAGTTGATCATCTTGCCCTTGGGCCCGATGACCTCGCCGATCTTGTCGGTCGGGATCTTGACCGACGTGACGCGCGGCGCGAACGGGCTCATCTCGTCCGGGCGGTCGATGGCCTCGGCCATGACCTCCAGGATGGTCAGGCGCGCGTCGCGGGCCTGGCCCAGGGCCGCGCCCAGCACCTCGGACGGGATGCCGTCGAGCTTGGTGTCCAGCTGGAGCGCGGTGACGAACTCCTTGGTGCCGGCGACCTTGAAGTCCATGTCGCCGAACGCGTCCTCGGCGCCGAGGATGTCGGTCAACGCCACGTACTCGGTCTTGCCGTCGACCTCGTCGGACACCAGGCCCATCGCGATGCCCGACACCGGCGCCTTCAGCGGCACACCGGCGTTGAGCAGCGACATGGTGGACGCGCAGACCGAGCCCATCGACGTCGAGCCGTTGGAGCCCAGCGCCTCGGAGACCTGGCGGATCGCGTAGGGGAACTCGTCGCGCTTGGGCAGCACGGGCATCAGCGCCCGCTCGGCCAGCGCGCCGTGGCCGATCTCGCGCCGCTTCGGCGAACCGACGCGGCCGGTCTCACCGGTGGAGAACGGCGGGAAGTTGTAGTGGTGCAGGTAGCGCTTGTGCGTCTCGGGGGACAGCGAGTCGATCTGCTGCTCCATGCGCAGCATGTTCAGCGTGGTGACACCCAGGATCTGGGTCTCGCCGCGCTCGAACAGCGCCGAGCCGTGCGCCCGCGGGATGATCTCGACCTCGGCCGACAGCGACCGGATCTCGGTCAGGCCGCGGCCGTCGATGCGGACCTTGTCGCGCAGGATCCGCTGGCGCACCAGCTTCTTGGTCAGCGAGCGGAACGCGGCGCCGACCTCCTTCTCGCGGCCCTCGAACTGCTCGGCGAGCTTGTCCAGCACCGACGCCTTGATCTCGTCGAGCTTGGTCTCGCGCTCCTGCTTCGGGCCGATGGTCAGCGCCTGGGCCAGCTCGGCCGACGCCGCCGCCTCGACGGCCTCGAACGCGTCCGGCTGGTAGGCCGGGTAGGTCGGGAACTCGCCGGTGGCCTTCGCGGCGACCTGCGCGAGCTGCGCCTGGGCCTCGCACAGCACCTTGATGAACGGCTTGGCCGCCTCCAGGCCCGCCGCGACGACCTCCTCGGTCGGCGCCTGCGCGCCCTCGCCGATCAGGTCGATCACGTTCTCGGTGGCCTCGGCCTCGACCATCATGATCGCGACGTCGTCACCCACGACCCGGCCGGCGACGACCATGTCGAACACGGCCTTCTCCAGCTGCTCGTGGGTGGGGAACGCCACCCACTGGCCCTCGATCAGCGCCACCCGGACGCCGCCGATGGGGCCGGAGAACGGCAGGCCGGCCAGCTGCGTGGACGCGGACGCGGCGTTGATCGCCACCACGTCGTACAGGTCGGCCGGGTTCAGGCTCATCACCGTGATGACGACCTGGATCTCGTTGCGCAGACCGTCCACGAAGGACGGGCGCAGCGGCCGGTCGATCAGGCGGCAGGTCAGGATCGCGTCGGTCGACGGGCGACCCTCGCGGCGGAAGAACGAGCCGGGGATGCGGCCCGCGGCGTACATGCGCTCCTCGACGTCCACCGTGAGGGGGAAGAAGTCGAAGTGCTCCTTGGGGTGCTTCGACGCGGTCGTCGCCGACAGCAGCATGGTCTCGTCGTCCAGGTAGGCGACGACCGTGCCCGCGGCCTGGCGAGCCAGGCGACCGGTCTCGAAGCGGATGGTGCGGGTGCCGAAGCTCCCGTTGTCGATCACGGCGGAAGTCTCGTGGACCTCGGTGTCCGTCATGTGCAAATGCTCCTCGTCATGCGGGCCGCAGCGCGTACGGGCGCGGGGGCGCGGTTCGGACGAGGCCGGTCTTCGATCGAAGTCCCCTGGTTTTCGTCTTGTGCCAGGGGGCCACTACCGAGGACCGGCGAACTGTCGTCCCGTGCGCCGCGCGTGCGTTGCGTCCCTATCCTCTTTGTTCCGCGTTGTTCGGTTGTGCTGGTCGTGCCGTACTGCACCGAGGGGGAGCGACCGGTCCGGTCACTCCCCCTCGGCGGTGGTCACCGGCGCAGGCCGAGCCGCGAGATCAGCGACCGGTAGCGCTGGATGTCGACCTTCTGGAGGTAGTTGAGCAGCCGGCGGCGACGGCCGACCAGCAGCAGCAGACCACGACGCGAGTGGTGGTCGTGCTTGTGCTGCTTGAGGTGCTCGGTCAGGTCGGCGATGCGCTTGCTCAGCAGCGCGACCTGGGCCTCGGCGGAGCCGGTGTCCTTGTCGTGGACGCCGTACTCGGCGAGGATGGTCTTCTTCTGATCGGTGGTCAGTGCCACGTTCCTGCTACTCCTTGTACCCGGGTGATGTTCCGTGCGGCCCCCGTCGCCGGGGGTAGTCGGTCTTGGCCGCCACGGACCGCAGCCAGACCCAACTGTCGAGGTTACCAGTAGTCGCTAGTCCGGGGCGTTCGACGTGCTCAAGGGCACCCGGTCGAGCACCTCGTACCCCGTCGCGGGATCGCTGCGGACCAGCACCACCTCGCGCACGGTCCACTCACGACCGGTGAACTCCACGCGCGGCCAACGGGTCCGCCTGCCACGTGCCCGCGCCACCGTCAGATGTGGACGCCAGTCGTCGAGGTCCGCGCCGGCGGCCTCGGCGAGCGGTTCCAGCGGTCCCTCGACCCCCACCCACAGCACGCCGCGGAACGTCCCGGACCCGGCCAGCCGCACGGTCGGCGCGGCCAGCCCGTGGAAGGCGCGCAGCTGGTCGCCGGGCTCGGCGTCGTCGCCGTGGAAGCGGAGCGTGACGTGCAGGCGACCCGGCGCGGTCCACCGCAGCCCGGGGTGTTCGGCGCGGACCGGGGCCAGCGCCGCGGTCAGCTCCTCGACCACCTCGTCGGGCGGGAAGACGCCGGTGAACAGCCGCACGTCAGCCGTCGTGCCCCTTGCCCGCGCGGCGCAGCAGGTCGGCCAGCGCCGGGAAGTCGTCGCGCAGCATGTCGGCGGCCTGGGACAGCTCCCGCCGGTCGGCCACCCGGCGCAGGAACGGGAACACCACGCCCTCGTCGTCCGCGCCGTTCACCGGCAGCGAGTCGCGGCCGACCATCGGCTTGGAGTCGCGCACCTCGTCCAGGGCGCGCTGGAGGGCCTCCGGGGCGCCGGTGGCCACGTCCGGGGTGAGCACCTTGCGCTCGAGCATGATCATCCGCGCCAGCACGGACGGGTTGCCGATCTTGGCCCGGCGACCGCTCATGACCTGGCTGAGCATGGGTGCGCTGATCCCCAGCACGTCGGCGAGCTGGGCCTGGGAGACGTTGAAGGCGACCACCAACCGGCGCACCCGGTCCCCCAGAGGCTCCCCGTACCACTCGCGCTGCAACGCGAGGTTGCGCTGGACGATCTTGTGGTCCTCCACCTTCGCCTCTCCCCTGACCGGCTTGGACGTGACAGGCATCTTGCCAGGTGGACGGTTCGCGCACGGGCGGTTCCACCCTGCTGGCCCAAACCCCTCACGCCAGCAGCCCGCGGGTCTCCTCCACGTCCTTGTGCATCTGGACCAGCAACTCGTCGACGGTGTCGAACCTCTCCATGCCGCGCAGCCGCTCCACGAAGTCCAGCGCGACCCGCTGGCCGTAGAAGTCCTCGTCCACGTCGAGCACGAACGCCTCGACCCGCCGCTCCCGGCCGCTGAAGGTCGGGTTGGTGCCCACCGACACGGCCGCCTTGAGCCGTCGGCCGTCGGCGTGGATGAACCAGCAGGCGTAGACGCCGTCGGCCGGGACCGCGGCGAACCGGGTGGTGGACAGGTTCGCGGTGGGGAACCCGAGTTCCTTGCCGCGCCCGTCGCCGCGCACCACGATGCCCTCCAGCCGGTGCGGCCGGCCCAGCGCGTGCGCCGCGGCCTTCACGTCACCGGCGTCGATGCACGCCCGGATGTAGGTCGACGAGTACGTCACGCCGTCGTCGGTCACCAGGTCCGCCCCCTCGGTCACGAAACCGAACCGCTGCCCGAGCCGCCGCAGCAGGTCCACGTTGCCCAACGCCTTGCTGCCGAACGTGAAGTTCTCCCCCACCACGACGGCCGCCACGTGCAGCTGCTCCACCAGCACCTCGTGCACGAACTCGTCGGCCGGCATCCGCGACACCTCGAGGGTGAACGGGATGACGCAGAACACGTCCACGCCGAGCTGCTCGACCAGTTCGCTGCGGCGGCGCAGGGAGGTCAGCTGGGCGGGGTGGCTGCCGGGCCGGACGACCTCGGACGGGTGCGGGTCGAAGGTCATCAGCACGCACGGGACCTGCTTCTCGCGGGCGATCTCCACCGCCCGGCCGACGAGCGCCTGGTGCCCGCGGTGCACGCCGTCGAACACGCCGATCGTCACGACGCAGCGACCCCAGCCGCCCGGAAGGTGTTCCAGCCCTCGCCACCGTTGCACGGGGGAAGCCTAGCCGCGGGCGCCGTGCCACGAGGGGCGGACTCAGCGGTCCCGGTCGAGGCGCACGTCACGACCCGCCTGGTACACCGTGCCGCCGTCGTGGGCGGTGGCGCTCTGGTTGACGCTGTCGCCCTGGTTGAAGTCGCCGTGCAGGTAACCCACCTGGATGACCGGGCCGACGGTGTTGCCGCTGCTGTGGTTGTAGACCGTGCGCGGCGGCGCCGGCCGCTGCGGCGCTTGCTCCGGCTCGGGTTCGGCGTGCGGCGTCGGCTGAACGGCGGACGGCTGAGCCCCGGACGGCTGAGCCCCGGACGGCTGGGTGGCCGGCGGATCGGCGGCGGGCGGCGGGACGATCGCGGCGGCCCGGTGGGCGATCTCGCGGTGGCGCTGGTCGGCGCGCTGCGCGGCGACCCCGATCCCGACGCCGAGCGCGGTCAGCGCACCCACGGCCACCCAGGCCAGCGCGTTGTCCACCAGGTCGGTGGCCAGGTTGATGACCACCCCGGTGGCCGAGGTCACGACACCGGCCGCGGTGGGCCACACCCATCTCGCCATGCACCCACGGTAGTCGGCCGGTCGTGTCCCGAGTACCGCGATCGGCGGTTTGGCGGCAACACGTCCCCGCCCGCCGCCGATCTCACCCGGACGGCGGAACATCAGCTCGCCGGCGTGAGCACCACGAGCGGCTTGGCGATCGGACCCTCGTCCTTCGCCAGCGCCACCACGTGGCCGTCCGGGCCGAACACGCCGTAGGTGCCCTCCATGCCGCCCGCCGCCAGGCGCTGCCCGTGGGACAGCGCGACCGCCTCGCGCGGCGCGATCTCCCGGCGCGGGAACGCCTTGGCCACGGCCTCGTCCAGCGACAGCGACAGCCCCGGCTGGTCGGCGAGCTGGTCCAGGGTGCGCGCCACCCGCAGGTCGAACGGGCCGACGCGGGTGCGGCGCAGGGCGGCCAGGTGACCGCCGACGCCCAGGTCCGCCCCGAGGTCGCGGGCCAGCGCCCGGACGTAGGTGCCCGACGAGCACTCGACCATCACGTCCAGCTCGGTCGCGGACTCCTCGCGCCGGATCGCCAGCACGTCGAACCGGTGCACGGTCACCGGCCGCGCCGGGATCTCCACGGCCTCACCGGCCCGCACCCGTGCGTAGGCGCGCTTGCCGTCGATCTTGACCGCCGACACCGCGCTGGGCACCTGCTGGATGGGACCGGTCAGCTTCGCCACGCCCGCGCGGATCGCGTCCTCCGGCACCGCCGAAGCGTCCGAAGTGGACAGCACCTCGCCCTCGGCGTCGTCGGTGGTGGTGGCCGCGCCGAGCCGGATGGTGGACAGGTAGGCCTTGCTGTCCAGCGCCAGGTGGCCCAGCAGCTTCGTCGCCCGCTCCACGCCGAGCACGAGGACGCCGGTCGCCATCGGGTCGAGCGTGCCCGCGTGCCCGACCTTGCGGGTGCCGAGGATGCGGCGGACCTTCGCCACGACGTCGTGCGACGTCATGCCCTCGGGTTTGTCGACGACGACGAGACCTGGCTGCACAGCGGAAGTTGATGCGGACACGACCGGACATCTTAGGCCGACGCGAGCGCGTCCCAACGCCGGCGACGGATCTGCACCGGGACCTGCTCGCCCCGGTCCTCGGCGGCGAACACCGCGGCACGCGCCCGACGCCACCACACAGCCGTCCGCCACACGCCCACGACCAGCACGGCGACCACGGACAGGAACGCGATCCGGTAGGCCTGCGCGGCGGGCATCGCGGGCAGCAGGTCCAGCACCACGCCCACCACCAGGGCGGAGAACGTGACCGCGCCGAACCCGCCGACGTTGGCCACGCCGGTCGCCGTGGACACCCGGTGCAGCGGGTTGTAGTCGCGCACCAGCGCGAACGCCACGCCGGAGGCGGGGTTCCCGAACGCCATCACCGCGAACACCGCGTACAGCACGGGCGTCGGCAACACCCCGCCCGGCCAGCCCAACAGCACCGCCCAGCACACCAGGGCGGCGGCGAGGTAGCCACCCACGATCGGCATCCGCCACTCCGGCTTGCGCGCGATGACCGCGCCCATCATCGGCCCGGACGCGATCGCCACCAGCACCAGCACGCTCAGCACGGCGGAGGCCTGCGGCCGGCTCAGCCCCTGCGCCTCGACCAGGTACGGGAACCCCCACAGCAGGCCGAGCAGCGCGGGCGCGGACATGGACGTGAAGTGCACCCAGAACCCGAGCCGTGTGCCCGGCACCCGCCACGTCGAGGCGACCCGCTTGGCCACCGTCCGCAGCGGCACGGCCTCCGCCACCGGCGGCGTCACCCCTTCGGGCACCTCACGCACCCGCCACAGCACCACGGCCGCGTAGGCGGCCGTGGCGAGCCCGGCGGCGAGGAACGTGACGGTCCAGCCGGTGCCCTTGAGCAACAACGTCAGCGGGACGGTGGCCACCAGGTTGCCCGCACCACCCAAAGCGGCCGACAACGTCATCACCACGCTGAACTTGCGCGGCGGGAAGTGCGCGGCGGCCAGGCGCAACACGCTGACCCACGTCATCGCGTCCCCGACGCCGAGCACGGCCCGCGCGGCCAGCCCGAGGGGGTAGGACTCGGCGAGCGCGAACATGAGCTGCCCGGTGCCCATGAGCAGCGCGGCGGCGGTGAGCACGCGACGCGGCCCGAACCGGTCGACCAGCAGGCCGGTGGGAATCTGCATCAGGGCGTAGAGCCCGATCTGGAGCACGGTGAACGTGCCGAGGGCGGCCGGTCCGACGTGGAACCGGTCGGCGGCCTCCAGCCCGGCGACGCCGAGCGAGGTGCGGTGGAAGAGGGCGGCGACGTAGACGACGACGGCGGTGGACCAGATCAGCCACGCTTGCTTCGTGGCACGATCGACCGGCAAGACGTTCAGCTCCTCAGCGCGTTCCGTGCGGCGGCACCCCTTCCATCCCCAAACACTTGCCTAGTGTTAACGATTCCGGTACGTGGGTCTCACCACACCGCCCCCACCCGCGCCCACCTGCCCGAACGCGTCCGGAACAAGATCGTCACCAACCGCAGCACCATGAACGCGGACAGTCCCGCCCAGATGCCGGTCAGCCCCCACCCGAAGGCCAGCGACAACCAGATCAGCGGCAGGAACCCCAACGCCGCCGACAACAACGTGGCCGTCCTCAGGAACCCGGCGTCCCCCGCACCCAGCAGCACCCCGTCGAGCGCGAACACCACCCCGGCAACCGGCTGCAACGCCACGAAGAACCACCACGCATGCGGCACCTCGCTCAACACCCCGGGGTCGGACGTGAACAACCCCGGAACCACCCCAGCCAACGCCGCGAACACAACCCCCAGCACCACCCCGAACACCAGCCCATAACCCGTGATCTGCCAGGCGAACCTCTTGGCCTCCTCCGGCCGCTCCGCCCCCAGCGCCTGCCCCACGATCGCCTGAGCCGCGATGGCGAGCGAGTCCAACACCAACGCCAGGAACGTCCACAACTGCAACACGATCTGGTGCGCCCCCACCGCCGCCACCGACGTCCGAGCCGCCACCGAGGCCGCCGAGATGAAACAGGCCTGGAACGCCAGCCCCCGCAACACCAGGTCCCGTCCCAACCCAAGCTGCGCCCGCATCACCCGAACCTGAGGCCGAAGCGGCACCCCTTCAACCTTCAAGGCTCGAAAGAACAACCCAGCAGAAACAACCTGCGCGACCACATTGGCAACCGCGCTCCCTTCCAGCCCCCACCCTGCCCAGTACACCAGGACCGGACACAAGATCGCGGACAACCCGTTGCCCAACAACACGTACCGAAGCGGTCGAACGGTGTCCTCAACCCCACGCATCCACCCGTTGCCCGCCATAGTCACCAGGACGAACGGAGCCCCCAAAAGCGCAATCCGCAACCAGGCCACCGCCTGCCCAGCCACTTCGTCCCCACCCAACACCCGAGCAGCCGGCCAAGCCAAAGCCTGCCCCACAACCACCGCAAGCACCCCAACGGCCAACGCCAACCAGGTCGCCTGCACCCCTTCCTGAACAGCCTCCGCGCGCCGCCCAGCCCCGAACAGGCGAGCGGCCCGAGCGGTGGTCCCGTAGGAGAGAAAGGTCAACTGAGTGGCAACCTGCGTGAACAACACCCCACCCAGAGCCAACCCAGCCAAGGGCAACGCCCCAAGATGCCCCACCACAGCGGTGTCGACGAGCACGTAGAGCGGCTCAGCAGCCAACACCCCCAGCGCAGGCACCGCCAACCCCACAACCCGCTTGGCAGACACCCGCTCAGCCACAACACCCTCCTCCGGTCATCCCACCTTCTCACGCCCCAACGCCACTCCCACAAAATGGGACGCCTACATCCACACCCACCAGACCAACAGGCAGACAGGCAGACACTTCGCCCGAAGGGCGCGCTTTTCCTTTGGGCTCGCGCAGCAGACCACCCAACTTGGGCTTCTTCCGTCATCCCCGTATGGCCTGCCCGAAGGGCTACCACAGATTTCCCCGGGTGCAGCCAAAAGTTTTTGCGAGGAACGAGCAAAAAGTTTTAGCAGCACCCGGGGAAATCTGTGGTTGGCTCCGCCAGGCCATACG